>DASVVD010000065.1:0-2462 GCA_036386715.1 Pseudoduganella sp. | reverse complement strand
CCACCGAGCGTTTCAGCACATCGTGGTAGCCGTGGCGCAGCCGCTCGAAGCGGGCCTCGAAGCCACGCTGGAAGCGCGCCAGCGGGTTGTTCGACGGCGCGGCATGCCCGTGAGGCGCATGGGCGCGCAGCAGCCAGTTCGCCATCGTCGGCACCAGCGTGCGCGACAGGATGAACGAGCACACCATCGCGAAGATCACCGCCTCGGCCATCGGCACGAACAGGTAGCGCGCCACGCCTTCGAGGAAGAACATCGGGATGAATACGATGCAGATGCACAGCAGCGAGACCAGCGCCGGCGTGACGATCTGCTGGGCGCCGTCGAGGATCGAGGTTTCCACGTCCTTGCCCTGCTCCATGTGCCAGTTGATGTTCTCGATCGTGACCGTGGCATCGTCGACGAGGATGCCGACCGCCAGCGCCAGCCCGCCCAGGGTCATCAGGTTCAGCGTTTCGCCCAGCGCCGCCAGCGCGATGATCGAACCCAGGATCGACAGCGGGATCGATACGGCGATGATCACGGTGGAGCGCCAGCTGCCGAGGAACAGCAGGATCATCACGCTGGTCAGCGCGGCGGCGATCGCCCCTTCCAGCGCCACGCCTTTCACGGCGGCGCGCACGAAGACCGACTGGTCGTTGATCGGCACCACCTTCAGCGCCTCGGGCAGGCCGCCACGCAGGCCATCGAGCTTGGCGCGCACGCCGTCGACGATCGCCAGCGTGGAGGCCGAGCCGTTCTTGAGCACCGACATCAGCACCGAGCGGCCACCGTCGACGTGCACGATGTTGGTCTGCGGTGCATTGCCGTCGTGGACGTCCGCCACGTCGCGCAGGTAGACGGTGCTGCCGTTGACGACTTTCACCGGCAGGCGCCCCAGGTCCTCGATCGCCGAGGGTGCGCTGTTCAACTGGATCGTGTATTCGAGCGTGTCGATCTTTTGCGTGCCGACCGGCGTGAGCACGTTCTGCGCGGCCAGCGCGGCGGCGATATCCTGCGCGGACAATCCCAGCGCCTGCAACGCGGCAGGCTTGACGTCGATCTGCACCTGCCGCTGCTTGCCGCCATACGGCAGTGGGATCGCCGCACCGGGCACGGTCACCAGCGGCGTGCGCAGGCTGTTCATGCCGAGGTCGAACAGCTGCTGCTCGGACAGGCCAGTGCCCGACAGCGCCAGCTGCAGGATCGGCACGGTGGCCGCGTTGAAATTGAGGATCAGCGGCGGCGTGATCCCGGCCGGCATCTGGCGCAGCGCACTTTGCGAGATCGCCGTGACCTGCGCATTGGCCACCGCGATGTCGACCCCGGGCTGGAAGAAGATCTTCACGATCGACACGCCCTGGTAGGTATTGGCCTCGATGTGCTCGATGTCGTTGACGGTGGTCGTCAGCGTGCGCTGGAACAGCGTCGACACGCGGCCGGCCATCTGGTCCGGCGGCAGGCCCGTGTACTGCCACGCCACGGCGATCACCGGGATCTTGATGTCGGGGAAGATGTCGGTCGGCGTGCGCAGCGCCGCCAGCGGGCCGATGATCAGGATCAGCAGCGCCAGCACGACGAATGTATAAGGGCGCCGCAACGCGACGCGAACTGCACCTAGCAGCATGGGAACTCCACACGAGCGATCGATTGGGAACAGCCACGCAATGTAGCCGGCAACCGCTGCGGTGATAAGTACCTTGAAACTGCATGGACTTATGCGCTGGACTAATCAATTACAAAGTTGCACTTATATCCTACAGGAATGAAGCGATTCTTTTGTACCGCAATGTAACGACTGCTTCTTATGGCTGAGCTTGTGTCATGGTGCCAGGCACCGTGACATAAGCTCAGCTGTGGACGGCGGCGAGTTCGGCCAGCATTGCAAACGGATAGATGCCGCGGGCGTGGCCGTCGCTGAACTGCAGGTTCAGCGCATTGGCGCCGGCCGGTTCGATGGCGGCCAGCCGGATGGCGGACGACGCTTCGACAGTGCCGCCGGCGCGGCGCAGCGCGCGGCATGCCGAGCACGGGCAGGCGGCGCGTAGCTCGGCGTGCGTGAAGGCGTGCTCGCTGCCGTCCTCCCAGCGCACGGCGAGGATGCCGGCGCGGGCACGATTTTCGATATTTTCGATATTTCCGGGGTTCATGCGGCCGCCTCTGTCTGCTGCAGCGCCAGCCGGGCCGACTTGCGCACCTCCGGATCCGGATCGTTGGCGGCTTCGCGCAGCGCCGGCAGTGCCAGCGGCGACGCGATCTCGCCCAGCGCCAGCGCGGCTTCCTTGCGCAGGTTGCTGATCGTGTGCGCCAGCGCGGCGATCAGCGCCGGCAGCGCGTCGGCGCTGCGCAGCCGGCCCAGGCTGCGGGCAGCGCGCAGGCGCACCTGCCAGTACGGATCGTCCAGCGCCACGATCAGTGCCGGCGCGGCACCCTGCAAGCGCAGCTTGCCGAGCGTGGCGGCGCCTTCTTCGCGCACCTGCCATGCG
>DASVVD010000064.1:0-3060 GCA_036386715.1 Pseudoduganella sp. | reverse complement strand
TGATCAGCATCTGCGCCGAGTTGAACAGGATGCGCATATTGTCCGGCAGGCGCTCGCGCGCCGTGCGCATCCACGCCACGGCTTCGCCGATCCGGCCGGTCTTCCACAGCAGCACGCCCTCGTTCATCATCTCCGCGGCTTCCTTGCGCGCGGCGGCGATCAGCTCCACGCCCTCCTCGCCCATGCGCGCCTTGTCGAAGATCTTCTGCACTTCGTCCAGCAGCACCGGGTTGTCGTGGTTGTTGCGCACCACGTGGCACAGCAGCTCCACCGGCGCCTCCTTCACGCCGACCGCGAACAGCAGCGTGGCCATCTCGATGCAGGTGGCAGTATGCGGACGCTTCGTTTCCCCTTCCAGCATGGCCTCGAGCTGGTCGCCGGACTTGCGCGCGCGGCGGTAATCGCCGCTCTCGTGATACACCATGCCCTCGGTGACCTTGCTGCGCAGCTGCACCACCTCGCCCGGAAAATCGCGCTGCGCGATCGCCAGCAGCCGCAGCGCTTCCTTGGTGTCGTTCTTCATGCCGCACACGCGCGCCATGCCCAGGTAGGCGTCGACGGTGCGGCGGATCGAATACTCGCCGATCGCCAGGCATTTGCGGAACGCATGTTCGGCCAGCTGCACGTTGCCGATGCGCAGCGCGCTACTGCCCAGGTTGCGCTGGCGCAGCACCGAGCTCGGCGACAGCCTGGCCGCCTTTTCCAGCACGCCGCAGGCGTCCTCGTGCCGGCCCATCAGTTCCAGCGCCCCGGCCAGCTGGTCGTAGGCATCGATATAGAAACGGTTTTCGGCGATCACGCCCTGGAACATCTGGCGCGCCGCCTCGTGGTCGCCGTTGGCCATCATGATCTTGCCCAGGCCGGTGCGGGCCCAGTTGTATTCGCGTTCCTCGAGCAGTTTTTCATACACGATGCGCGCCTTCTCCGGCTCACCCGCGTTGAGGAGCAGCGCGGCCTTCATGCGCATCAGGTCGATCTCGTGCATCTTGTGGCGGACGATCTGCTCGTCGCACAGCCTGGCCGCGCGCAGGTAATCCTTTTCGATGTAGGCCGCGTCGATCTGCTGGAATACCTGCTTCTTGTGCCACACACGGTTCAGGCGCGTCAGCAGCACCCCTTCCGTGATCGGCTTGATGATGTAGGCATCCGGCTGGTGCTCGGCCGCGCCCATCACCGATTCCACGCTTTTCTCGGCGGATACCATCAGCCACACGCTGCTCGGGACCATCAGGTTGCGCACCCGTGCCTCCTCCAGTACCTGCTGGCCGTTCTTGCCTTCGCCCAGGTTGAAGTCGCACAGCACCACGTCGTAATGGGTGCGCCCGAGCAGCGTCATCGCCTCGCTGCCGCTCGACGCCTGGTCGATATGCCGTGCGCCGATATTGCGCAGCGATTCGCGCAGCAGCTGGCGGATGCCGACGAAATCGTCGACGATCAGGTAGCGCTTCTCGCCCCAGTCCACGGCGGAGACTTCGGCAACGGGCGCACCGCTCGCGGTGATGTAGGTATTGGTCATGGCAGCAGGGTCATGGCAGCGAACTCAGGGCAACGCATTCAGGGCAAGACAAGCACGAAGCAGCCGCCGCCCAGCTGGCCGCCGTTCTCCAGGCGGATGGCGCCGCCGCGTTGCCGCCGCTTGTGCATCCTGGCGACCTCGCTGGCGAAAAACAGGCCCAGGCCACTGCTGTTGGTCAGGAAGTTGATCCCCTGCCCCACCGACGCGCCGGCCTCGAGCATCGACGGCGGGAAGCCCATGCCGTTATCCTCGACCCGGAATTCGAGCATGCCGTCGCGTTCGGCGATCGTCAGGCGGATACGGTCGCGCGTGTAGCGCACCGCATTGTTGATCGCATGGCACAGCACGCCGATGACGAGATCCTCGTCCAGGGTCCACAGCAGGTCCGGCGCGAAATCGACGTCGAGCCGGATGTCCTTTGCCGCCAGCAGTACGCGCGACTGGCCGGCCACCTGGTGCACCAGGTCGCCCAGCGGCACCGTGACCGGCTCGAACGGATAGGTCGGCTTGCCGACCTCCTTGTACAGCGCGAGCAGCTGCATCAGGTTGTCGGACAGCCGGCGCGTCTGGTACAGCATGTGCGCCATCTGCGGGTACGACGCATCCTGCCCGGCACGGGCATCGCTTTTATCGAGCAGGTTCTCGAGCGTGCCACCCAGCACGGCAATCGAGTTTTTCATGTCGTGCACCGTGGAAGCCAGGAACACAAACAGCTCGGGCGAGCCGCCGCCATCTTCCATGATCGTCATCCCGTAAAGTTTCAGTGCGGCAATTATATCTGCGAAGCCGCATGAACTCAGGGTTTACCCGGCGGTTATGGCGCGCTTGCGACAGTTTTACGACGCGACTTGAGCAAAAACCGGCCTGGATCAAGCGCGGCTGCCAGCGTGGCCTCGACAGGCGATGGCAAACCTTCAAGCTGGCAAACCAGCAACTCGGCAGCCAGCGGCGCCCAGATCAGCCCGCGCGATGCATAGCCGAGCAGTGCGTGCAGGCCGGCATGGCGCGTCACATCGCGCAGCCGCTCCGGCATGCCCGGCGCGGCATGGTCGGGCAAGGCGCCGACCAGCGGCAACCGGTCCGGCGCCATGCAGCGCAGGCCCACGCGGCCGGCCAGCGGCGGATCGGCCGGCACCCGCGCGGCACCCAGGATATCGCGCGCCCGCGCCAGGTTTTCAGCCTGGCTGGCTGGCCGCAGCATGCGCTCCACATCTTTCTCATAAGTAGCGCCCACGCTGGCGATGCCGTCCATCGCCGGCGTCATGTAGGCTTCGCGGCAGACCACCAGCGGCAGCCCGGCGAAGGTGTCGGCAGCCAGGTGCGTGACCTGCCCGCGCATCGTGTACAGCGGCAGCGGCGCCGTTTGCGGCAGCGCCATCGCACCGGCGCCGTTGGCCACCACCACGTGGGCCGCTTCGGCCAGCACGGCGCCATCGCCACCGCGCACCAGCCAGCGTTCGCCGGCGCGCTCGAGCACCAGCGCCTCGGCATGGAAAATCCGTTCCAGCCGGGTGCCGCACGCGGCCAGCATGGCCCGGCAGACC
>DASVVD010000063.1:0-3695 GCA_036386715.1 Pseudoduganella sp. | reverse complement strand
CATCAGGCGTGTGCGGTCGGAGAAGAGATCGTCCACCTCAGCCCTATACGGCATCGTGGAAGATGATCCCAAGCATGTGCCTTCGACCGGAACGCAGCCGGCTGACCCCGTGGCGCATGTTCACACGATAGGTTCCCCGCGCGCCCTGAACCGGGCGTTCGCGCACCGCGAACACCACCGCGTCGCCCTGGCTCAGAGGCACGACCTCGGCGCGTGACTGCATGCGCGGCCGCTGCTCGGTCAGCACGAATTCGCCGCCAGTGGAATCGGCACCGGGCCGCGACAGCAGGAACGCCGCCTGCAGCGGGAACACGTGTTCGCCGTAGAGATCCTGGTGCAGGCAGTTGTAGTCGCCCTCGCCGTAGCGCAGCAGCAGCGGCGTGGGCCTGGCCTGCCCGGCCGCGTGGCAGCGCGCCAGGTAGTCCGCGTGTTGCGGCGGATAGCGGTCGTCGACGCCCAGCGCGGCGTGCCAGCGGTTGGCGATCGCGGCCAGCGGCTCGTACAGCGCCGTGCGCAGCGCCTGCACCAGGTCCGGCAGCGGGTAGCGAAAGTACTGGTACTCGCCGCGGCCGAAGCCGTGGCGCGCCATCACGATGCGGCTGCGGAACAGCGCTGCATCGTCATATGCGGCCGCCAGCAGCGCGCAGTCGCCCGGCGCCAGCAGGCCGGGCACGCGCGCGCAGCCGAAGGCATCGAGCTCGTCGCCGATGCGCTGCCAGTCGAGGTTCACTTCGACCCCTCGCGCTCGAGCAGGGCCTGCTTGCGCTCGACGCCCCAGCGGTAGCCGGAGAGCGCGCCGTCGTTGCGCACCACGCGGTGGCACGGAATGGCGACGGCGATCGCGTTGGCGGCACAGGCGCCGGCCACGGCGCGCGCGCCCGTTTTCCTGCCATCCTGTGCTCCCACCAGTTCGGCCAGCTCGGTATAGCTGACCGTGCGGCCGGCGGGGATCGCGCGCAGCGCCTGCCACACGCGCTGCTGGAACGCCGTGCCGCGCACGTCGAGCGGCAGGTCGAGCCCGGTTTCCGGCGCTTCGACGAGACCGATCACCTGCGCCACCACGGCTTCATAGTCGGACTCGGCGCCCACCAGTTCGGCATTCGGAAAGCGGTCCTGCAGGTCGTGCGCCAGCGCACCGGGGTCGTCGCCCATCAGGATCGCGCAGATGCCGACCGCCGTGCTGGCAACCAGGATCGCCCCCAGTGAACACTGGGCGATGGCGAAGCGGATCGTGGCGCCGCTGCCGCCGCGGCGGAACGCGGTGGGCGTCATGCCCAGCGATTCGCGCGACGTGGCGTAGAACCGGCCGCTCGAGTTGTAGCCGGCCGCGTAGATCGCCTCGGTGACCGACGGCTGCCGGACCAGGCCTTCCCGCATGCGCTCCTTGCGCCGCGCGGTGGCATAGGCTTTCGGCGTGATGCCGGTCTGCGCCTTGAAGATGCGGTGCAGGTGGAAGCGGCTGATGCCGCTGGCTTCGGCCAGCGTGGACAGGTCGGGTTCCTCGTCCGCCGCGTCGATCAGCCGGCAGACCTCGGCCACCAGCGCGGCACGGCGCTCGGCGAGCGGTGGTTGTCCGGGCTTGCAGCGCAGGCAGGGACGGAAACCGGCCAGCTCGGCGTCGGCAGTGCTGGCGTGGAACGCGACATTGGTGCGCAAGGCGGGCCGGGCGCCGCACGAAGGCCGGCAATACACGCCAGTGCTGCGCACCGAATAGAAGAACCGGCCGTCCGCGGCCGGGTCGCGCGCCTGCACGGCGGCCCAGCGGGCGTCGTCGGTATCGAAGGGGGCAGTGTTCATGGTCGGCTCCAGGGGTTCATTGTATGCCGCCAGCATAGACAGCGCTCACCAGGCTGGCACCCTGCCGCTTGCTTTTGAATTCGCCAGGCGCTCTGCAACCGTGCACGCTGTTTCGATCCGGCGCGTGGCCGCCATGCAAGCGCCCGCTCCCATGGCGGAGCCCCACCCCGCCTGCTAGAATGCCGCGACCATGGCGCACAGGAGGCAGGAGTTTGGAAGCACGGCACGACGCAGCAGGCACTCCCATCTTCCAGCAGATCAAGGATTTCCTGGTGGCGCAGATCGCCGCCGGGCACTGGAAGGAAGGCGATGTGATCCCCTCCGAGCAGGCGCTCGTCAAGCAGTTCGGCGTATCGCGGATGACCGTCAACCGCGCCGTGCGCGAGCTGACGGCCGAGTGCGTGCTGACACGCCGCCAGGGCTCGGGCACCTATGTCGCGCCACAGAAATACCAGGCCACGCTACTGGAAATCAAGAGCATCGCGGATGAGATCCGCGCCCGTGGCCATACCCACCGCAGTACGCTGCAACGACTCGACAAGGTGCTGGCGAACGAATTGATGGCCAAGCAGTTCGAACTGGCCGCCGGGCACACGTTGTTCCATTCGATCATTGTTCATTACGAAAACGGCGTGCCGATCCAGGTCGAAGACCGCTGGGTCAATCCGCAGGTGGCGCCGGAGTACATGGCCCAGGATTTCACCCGCGTGACACCCAGCGAATACCTGCTGGCGGCGGCGCCGTTGCAGGCCGCCACCTATAGCCTCGAGGCGCTGGCGGCGCCGCGCGACATTGCCGACATGCTGTCGATGGATGCCCGCCAGCCCTGTCTCGTGCTGCGCCGGCGCACGCGTTCCGGCGGCAAGGTCGCCTCGCTCGTGACGATGTGGCACCCGGGGCACCGCTACCAGTTCGCCGGCAGCGTGGCGACCGGCGCGCACGCCTGAGCGCGGCAGTGTATATTTGTCGATGGTCGATGTTGGACCGGTCCGCAGCCGCCCTGACCGCCTTCTAGAAAGGAAGCCCTTGCCGCTCCACCCAGCCCGCCGTTTCCGTCCCGCATGCCGCCTGCTGCTGCAGGCAACGGTGCTGCTGTGTACTTGCGGACCGGCATTCGGGCTGGACCAGGTGGCCGTCCAGCTGAAGTGGCATCACCAGTTCCAGTTCGCCGGCTTCTACGCCGCGCAGGACAAGGGCTATTACCGCGAAGAAGGGCTGGAAGTGGCGCTGCTGGAAGCGCAGCCCGGCAGCGATCCGGTGCAGGCCGTGCTGTCCGGCCGGGCCAGGTACGGCACCGGCGACAGCAGCCTGCTGCTGCACCGCGCCGCAGGCCAGCCCGTGGTGGTGCTGGCATCGATCTTCCAGCATTCGGCCGCCGCCCTGGTCGCGCGGCGCACGCCGGATGGCAAGCCGATCCAGTGGACTGGCGCGCGTGTGATGCTGGCAACCGGCG
This sequence comes from Pseudoduganella sp., assembly GCA_036386715.1. Lineage (GTDB taxonomy): Bacteria > Pseudomonadota > Gammaproteobacteria > Burkholderiales > Burkholderiaceae_D > Rugamonas. The sequence continues at coordinate 445 of DASVVD010000063.1, read as the reverse complement.
ACGAGGAACTGCAGGCCTACCTGCTGCGCCAGGGCGTCAAGCTGGCCGACCTGAAGCTGCTGCCGCACAGCCAGCGGCTGGACGACCTGATCGAGGGCAAGGTCGACGCGATATCCGGCTACCTGACCGAGGTGCCGTACCTGCTGGACCGGAGCGGCATCCGCTACGAGATGCTGTCGCCGCGCGCCGCCGGCATCGACTTCTATGGCGACAACCTGTATACGACCGAACAGGAGCTGCAGGAACACCCGGAGCGCGCGCGGGCAATGCGGGAAGCCACGCTGCGCGGCTGGCGCTACGCCATGGCCCACCCCGAGGAGATCGTCGACCTGATCCGCGCCCGCTATCCGCAGGGCCATTCGCGCGAGCACCTGATGTATGAAGCGCGCCAGACCGCGAAACTGATGGAGCAGCCGCTGGTCGAACCGGGCTACAGCAATCCCGC
>DASVVD010000062.1:0-2546 GCA_036386715.1 Pseudoduganella sp. | reverse complement strand
CGTCTCGCCAACACAATACGGGGACTTCCTGTGGTTGATTGCGCAGGAATCCGGTGGTGTCATTGGAGTGGGAAACCCTCGGTCTACCGCTCGCGGCTTGTTCCAGCCCCTGCGTGCCCAATATCCTCTCAATCCGAATGGGGAAAAGTCTTTCGGTAACGCCAAAGAGGAATGTCAGGGCGGTATCCGGTATGTTATGGGGCGTTACCGTAACGCGCGTCGGGCGCGGGAATTCTGGTTGAGCCATCACTGGTACTGAACCATGCATTCGATCGCACGTCACACACTGCCATTGATCATCGCGGCAGCCACGGCTGCAGGATGGGCAAGCAACCCGGCGCCAAGATTCGAGGATTTTCGCGTGGCAGTACAAGCGCGAACGGCCTCTGCAAAGCTGCGGCTTCTGACAGCACAGGACAAGGAATATCGAACCGAGCTGGCTACGGCGTTCCGCGAGCCTGTCAACTTCGCGGGTCACCATGTCCTGGCGACGATTGGATGCGGCGCATCCTGCATTCTGACGGCGGTCATTGACACGAAAACGGGAACGGTTGCATGGTTGCCATTCTCGACTTGCTGCTGGCCCCTGGCGGTCAACCAGCCGCTCGACTTCCGGAAAGACAGCAAGCTGCTGGTTCTTCATGGCCAACGCAATGAGGCCGGCGATGCCGGCCCCCACTACTACCAGTTCATCGATGGTCGCTTCACCGAACTCCGGCGATCGCGGCTGGCACCATCAGGCACAGGACAGCCTTAAAGCTGCCGCGCCTTGAACGTATCGCATTTCGCCACCTCGCCGCTTTCCAGGCCGGTGCGGAACCAGCGCGTGCGCTGCGCCGAGGTGCCGTGCGTGAACGAGTCCGGCACCACGTGGCCCTGCGCCTGGCGCTGCAGCGCATCGTCGCCGATCGCGGTGGCGGCCGACAGGGCCGCTTCCACGTCGCCCTGCTCCAGGATCTGGCGCGACTTGTTGGCATGGAAGGCCCACACGCCGGCATAGCAGTCGGCCTGCAGCTCCAGCTGCACCGACAGGGCATTCGCCTGCGCTTCACTGGTCTTTTGCTGCGCCTCGTGCACCTGGTCGGAAACACCCAGCAAGTGCTGCACGTGGTGCCCCACTTCGTGCGCGATCACGTAGGCCTGCGCGAATTCGCCGGAGACATGGAACCGGTCCTTCATCAGGCGGTAGAAATCGAGGTCGATGTACACCCGGCTGTCGGCCGGGCAGTAGAACGGGCCGGTAGCCGACTGCCCGGTGCCGCAGCCGGTCGCCGTGCGGTCGCTGAACAGGACCAGCTTCGGCGCCTGGTACCGGGCGCCCTGGGCGCTGAACAGTGCGCTCCAGGTGTCCTCGGTATCGGCCAGCACGGTCCTCATGAAGCGGGTTTCGGTGTCGTTGGCGGGCGCCTGCTGCGTTTGCTGCGTGGCCTGCTGCGGCGTGCCGCCACCACTCATCCCACCCAGCAGGGTCAGCGGATTGATGCCGAACACAAAGGAGAGGATCAGCGCGATGACGACGCCACCGATACTCAGCGAGCCGCCACCGAAACCGAATCCGCCACCACCGCCACCGCCATCACCGCGGCGGTCTTCCACATTGTCGCTTTCGCGATTGCCATCCCAACGCATAGTATTACTCCATGATCAATTTGATCACACTATACGCTGACAGTCGACCTGGACGCCGCATGTTAGCGGGCGGCAAGGTCGAGCAGCCCGGACGACCATCAAATATGGTACGCGGTACCCGTCATCAGCTTCGACATCGCCGTCATCGCCACCCGCACCGGCAGGGGCGTCTGCGCGGCCCCCAGTTCCTGCGCGGCCTTGCCATGGGCGATTTCGTCGAGGCGCATCTGGTCGACGATCGCGCGCGATTTCGCATCGTTGGCAGGCAGGCTTTCCAGGTGGCTTTCCAGGTGCTTTTCCACCTGGCGCTCGGTCTCCACCACGAAGCCGAGGCTGTGCGGATCACCCATCCTGGCCGCCACGGTGCCCAGCGCATAGGCACCGGCGTAGAACAGCGGCGCCAGCATGCTGGCCTGCGAGTTGAGTTCCTTCAGGCGCTGCGCCGTCCATGCCAGGTGATCTTCTTCCTCGCGGCTGGCTTCCTCGAATTTTTCACGCAGCATGTCGCTCTTGGCGAAACGGGCCTGCGAGTTGTACAGCGCCTGCGCCATCACTTCGCCGACGTGGTCGACGCGGATCAGGCCGGCACTATGCTTGCGCTCCTCGTCGGTAAGCTCGGTGTCGTCCACGCGCGCTGCCGGCGTGGGGCGCGAAGCCGATGCCACGCCGGCCAGCACACGCAAGGCCTTGTCGGTGCTGCAGATGAAGCGGTCGAGGGGGGTGTGGAAGTGGAATTTCGAGCTCATGGCATGCGACCGGGCTTGTTTGATCAACCATGATTATAAAGGCCGGGCGCCGCCGGGCGACGCACGATGGGCGGGACAAACCGTCCCATGAACGGCCCGAAAGCTTCCTGGAGGTGCTGCTCGCCTTCCGTGGGCGAACGATGGGAAGCCAGTGCCGCTCGAAGGCGTTAT
>DASVVD010000061.1:0-2732 GCA_036386715.1 Pseudoduganella sp. | reverse complement strand
ACCACCACACCGCCGCGGTCGGCGGCGTGCTCGTCGAAGACTGCGGCAACCTGCTCAAGGCGTTCTTCGCCAGCCGGCGCGCCGCATCCCGCGCCGCGCGGGCAGGGCGCAGTACCGGGCAGGGCAGAGAGCAGGTCTAGGCCTGGACCAGGACCTAGACCAGGACCTAGACCAGGACCAGGACCGGGACTGGCGGGCCGGCGCCCCGGCACCTTGCTGGCGGCGGCGCCGGCAAGTAAGATGGCGGCGCCTTTCAATTGACTGGAGCCGCATTGAACAACCTTGGTATCGCAATCGCCGCGCCTGCCGGCTATGCCCTCGACGAAGCGGCGCTGGCGCGCGGCATCGCCCGCCTCGAACAGGCCGGCTGCACCGTCCACAACTACTACGATCCCGGCGAGAAATTCCAGCGCTTCGGCGGCACCGATGCCGCCCGCCTGGCGCAGCTCGAAGCGGCGGCGCGCGATCCGGCCGTGCAGGTGGTCATGGCGCTGCGCGGCTCGTACGGCATCTCGCGCATCCTGCCGCGCATCGATTTTTCGATGATGGCCGACAGCGGCAAGCTGTTCGTCGGCTACAGCGATTTCACCGCGTTCCACATGGGCCTGATGGCCGCCACCGGCCGGAAGAGCTTTGCCGGCCCCATGATCTGCGACGACTTCATCCGCGACGACCCGGTCGGCTACACGCTGGACCAGTTGCACGATTGCCTGCGCGGGCCGTCCCACACCGTGCGCGGCAGCGCCACCGGCAATCCGGCCGTCGACCTGGAAGGGCGCCTGTGGGGCGGCAACCTGGCGATGCTGAACCACCTGGTCGGCACACCCTACTTTGCCCGTATCCCGGAAGGTATCCTGTTCATCGAGGACATCGGCGAGCATCCATACCGCGTCGAACGCATGCTGCTGCAGCTGCTGTATGCGGGTGTGCTGGACGGCCAGCGTGCGCTGGTGCTGGGCGACTTCTCCGGCTACCGGCTGGCGCCGTTCGACAACGGCTATGACTTCGATGCCATGCTGGCTTACCTGCGCGAAACGCTGCCGATGCCGGTGCTGACCGGCCTGCCGTTCGGCCACGTGAAGCACCGCTGCACGCTGCCGTTCGGCGGGCTGGCGCGCCTCCGCTCCGATGCCACAGGCTTCGACCTCACCGTGACCGATTATCCGACGCTGGCCCAGCCGTATCTGTAGCGGGGCGGCAGGGCGCCGGGCGTGCCGGGCTGGCAGCAGAAATGATAAAATGCGCGGTTCATTGCAGATCACCGCGCATTTCAGAAAATTAAGGGCTCATCAGTGTTATCCACCGCAAATATCACCATGCAATTCGGCGCCAAGCCGCTGTTCGAGAATATTTCCGTCAAGTTCGGCGACGGCAACCGCTACGGCCTGATCGGCGCCAACGGCTGCGGCAAGTCCACCTTCATGAAGATCCTCGGCGGCGACCTGGAGCCGTCGGCCGGCAACGTCATGCTCGACGTGAACGAGCGCCTGGGCAAGCTGCGCCAGGACCAGTTCGCGTATGAGGACATGCGCGTGCTGGACGTGGTCATGATGGGCCACACCGAGATGTGGGCCGTGATCCAGGAGCGCGACGCGATCTACGCGAACCCGGAAGCGACCGACGACGATTACATGAAAGCCGCCGACCTCGAAGGCAAAGTGGCCGAATACGACGGCTACACGGCCGAGGCGCGCGCCGGCGAACTGCTGCTGGGCGCAGGCGTCGACATTGAACTGCACCATGGCCCGATGAGCGCCGTGGCGCCGGGCTGGAAGCTGCGCGTGCTGCTGGCGCAGGCACTGTTCTCGAATCCGGACATCCTGCTGCTCGACGAACCGACCAACAACCTGGACATCAACACGATCCGCTGGCTCGAGGATGTGCTGAACCAGCGCAACTCGACGATGATCATCATCTCGCACGATCGCCACTTCCTGAACCAGGTGTGCACGCACGTCGCCGACATGGACTACGGCACGCTGAAGATCTATCCGGGCAACTACGACGACTACATGCTGGCCTCCACGCAGGCGCGCAACCAGCAGTTGAGCAACAACGCCAAGGCGAAAGAAAAAGTCGCCGAGCTGCAAGACTTCGTGCGCCGCTTCTCGGCCAACAAGTCCAAGGCCCGCCAGGCCACCTCGCGCGCCAAGATGATCGACAAGATCAAGGTCGAAGACATCAAGCCATCCTCGCGCGCCTATCCCTTCGTGCGCTTCGAAGGCGAGAAGAAACTGCACCGCCTGGCGGTGGAGGTCGACGGCATCTCGAAAACCTACGACAAGACGCTGTTCAGGAACTTCAGCATCATGGTCGAGGCGGGTGAACGCATTGCCATCATCGGCGCCAACGGCGCGGGCAAGACCACGATGCTGCGCTGCATCGGCGGCGACATTGCCGGCCTGCAGCCGGATACCGGCTTCGTGAAGTGGGCGGAAAACGCCAACGTCGGCTACATGCCGCAGGATCCGACCGAGGAATTCGCCACCGACGCCGCCCTGACCGACTGGATGGGCCGCTGGACCAAGGAAGGCGACGACGACCAGGCAGTGCGTTCGATCCTGGGGCGCCTGCTGTTCGGCGGCGAAGAAGTCAAGAAATCGGTGCGCGTGCTGTCCGGCGGTGAAAAGGGTCGCATGATGTACGGCAAGCTGATGCTGGGCCGCCACAACGTGATGCTGCTCGACGAGCCGACCAACCACATGGACATGGAATCGATCGAATCGCTCAAC
>DASVVD010000060.1:0-6298 GCA_036386715.1 Pseudoduganella sp. | reverse complement strand
CGTGTTGAAGATACCGCCGATCAGCGTGCCCAGGCCATCGGTGCGCAGGCCGGCGGCCAGCTTTTGCTGGTCGACCTTCGTGCCCGTCATTTCGGACAGCGCCAGGAACATGCCGGCCGATTCGATCATCACCACGATCATCACCACGGTCAGCGTGAGGATCATCACGATGTCGAACGTGGGCATGCCGAACGCGAACGGCGTGACGAGCTCGAACCAGCTGGCGTTGCCGACCTTGTCGAAGTTCATCTTGCCCATCCCGTAGGCCACGGCGCAGCCGGCCACGATACCGATCAGCACGGAGATATTGCAGATGAAGCCTTTTCCGTAGCGCACCAGGCAGATGATGAACAGCAGCACGAAGGTGGCAATGCCGAGGTTGTCCAGCGCGCCGTAGTTCGGGTTGGCGACCGTGGGGATCGGCCCCGGCAGCTTGGACGCCAGCGGTACCGCCAGCGTCGCCGCTTCGGCCTTCATCTGGTCGACCATCGTGACCAGCGTCGGCACATCGACCGCGCGGGCCGCCGAATCCGGGCCGCCCATGGCCCAGCCCACGCCCACGCGCATCAGCGTGATGCCGATGACGAGGATGATGGTGCCGGTGACCACCGGCGGGAAGAAGCGCAGCATGCGGCTCATCGCCGGTGCCAGCATTAGCGCGATGATGCCGGCACCGATGCCGGCACCGAAGATGGCGCGGGCGCCATCGACGCCCGGCACGCTGTTGGCGATCGCCACCATCGGGCCGACGGCGGCGAACGTCACCCCCATCATCACCGGCAGCTTGATGCCGAAATGCCTGCCTAGGCCGAGGGACTGGATCAGTGTCACCAGCCCGCAGCAGAACAGGTCGGCCGAGATCAGCATGGTCACCTGTTCGGGCGACAGGTGCAGCGCGCGGCCGACGATCAGCGGTACTGCGATGGCACCGGCATACATCACGAGAACGTGCTGCAGCCCCAGGGCGGTCAGTCGCCCCAACGGCAGGCGTTCGTCGACCGGGTCGATACTTTGTTGCGTCATGCCTGTCTCCTGATGGTTTTATATGAAACTACAGAATGCATGTTGCTGGCCGGCCGACCGCGCCGCCTGAATCGACTTCTACTACGACTTCCATTACCTTTGATACCGCTTCCCGCAAGCCTCACCAGTACATCGACAACGCTTGCGGTCGCCCCCGGCGAGCGGCCGGGACCGGAAGGCAGGCTGGCATACATGCCAGACCCCTTCCCTACCCCACCCCTGCACCGGGATCGTTGAACGGTATTACTGCATCGACTGCCTCGAACTTCAGTCCACCTTGGCGCCATCCTCGTACCAGCGCTTGAGCAGGTCGCGCTCGCCCTGGGTGATCTGCGTGGCGTTATTGAGCGGCATCAGCTTCATCACCACGGCCTGCTGGTAGAGCTGCTGCGCATGGCGCTTGATCTCGCCGGCGGAATCGAGGCGGATGCCCTTGCTCTGCATCGTCGCCGAGTGGCACATCACGCAGCGCTGGTCGACCACGGCCTTCACCTTGGCGAACGCACCGGTGGCTGCAGGTGCCGCGGCCGAGACGCCATCCGTGCCCGCCGTTGCTGCGGCTGCCGGTGCGGTTTCGGCGACCGCCGGCACATCGGCCTGCGGTGCCGGCACCAGCCAGACGATCAGCGCCAGCAGTACCGCGGTACCGCCGAACGCGTGTTCCCACGGTACGCGCTTGCCATGCACCAGCGCCTTGTGGCGGGCCACGAAGCTGTGACGGATCAGTGCGCCGACCAGCATCATCATCACCAGCACGACCCAGTTGTGCTCACCGGAGTACAGGAAGCCGTAGTGGTTCGACAGCATGGCGATCAGCACCGGCAGCGTGAAGTACGTGTTGTGCACGCTGCGCTGCTTGGCGCGCCAGCCGTAGATCGGGTCGACCGGTTCGCCGGCCTTGAGCTGCTTGACCACCTTGCGCTGGCCGGGAATGATCCAGAAGAACACGTTGGCACTCATGGCGGTGGCCATCATCGCGCCCACCAGCAGGAAGGCGGCACGGCCGGCGAACAGCTGGCAGGCCAGCCACGCGGCGAACACCACGAAGCCGAACACGATCACACCCACCATCAGGTCGCCGTTCTTCTTGCGGCCCAGGGTACGGCAGATGGTGTCGTAGATCAGCCAGAACACGACCAGGAACGCCAGCGCGCCGATGACGGCCGACTGCGCCGACCATTCGTGCACCGACTTGTCGACCATGAACGTGCCGGCATTGAACAGGTACAGCACCGTGAACAGCCCGAAGCCGGACAGCCAGGTGGCGTAACTCTCCCAGTAGAACCAGTGCAGGTTGTCCGGCATGGACTTCGGGGCCACCAGGTATTTCTGCGGGTGGTAGAAGCCGCCGCCGTGCACGGCCCACAGCTCGCCGTCGACGCCCTTGCCGACCAGGTCCGGTGCGGTGGGTTTCTCGAGGCTGTTGTCGAGGAAAACAAAGTAGAACGAAGCGCCGATCCAGGCGATCGCGGTAATGACGTGGGTCCAGCGCAGCAGCAGGTTGACCCAGTCCATCAAGTACATATCCATTAGAGCCTCAAACAATCAGAGAAGCACGGTGTTGAAAACCGTACTGTCCCCTCACCACAGCGGGCTCTGTGTGGGGCAAATCATCGCAACCATCGGCAGCGCCCTGGGGGCGATACCGGTGTGCTCCGCGGCGACACTTACAACTGTATACGATCCTGGCGGATCTGGATATACGTCGTTTAACGCATTACTGCTTGTGGCTCAAGAACCACGGTAAGTCGAATACGACCACGGGCTGACCAGCAGCGGCACGTGGTAGTGGCCGGCAACGTCGGCGATGCCGAAATCGAGCGGCACTTCGTCGAGGAAGGCCGGTTCCGGCAGGCGCACGTCGCGCCCGCGGAAGTACTCGGCCACCGAGAACACCAGGCGGTAGCGGCCGACGGCCATGGTGGTGCTGTCGAGCAGCGGGCCGCCGTCGTTGCGGCCGTCGGCGTTCAGCGTCAGGCTCTTGATCGTGGTGACGGTGTCGCCATCGATGCGTTGCAGCTGCACGCGCATGCCGGCGGCGGGGCTGCCGTGCATCGTGTCCAGTACGTGGGTGCTCAAATGTCCCATGGGGCTCCTTTTCTGCGAAATTGACCGGCGGGATTGCCGGCGATGATTATAGTCCCAGGATTGCATACACTTTCTGCTTTCCTTTTTTTGAAAAGTGTATACACTCTGGTTCCGATGTCAACTTGTTTTATTGCCGACCCCAAGCAAATTCATGTCGAAAACGCTCACACAACTGAAGATCGTTCCCGCCTCGCTGGCGCCGGATGCGCATGCCCCGGCCGCCGGCGCCACCCAGCGCATCGTCGATTCCATCACGGCGGCGATTGCCGAACGGCGGCTGATGCCGGGCACGAAACTGTCCGAACAGAAGATCGGCGACATCTTCGAAGTCTCGCGCACCGTCGTGCGGCAGGCCTTCAACCAGCTCAGCCGTGACCGGCTGGTGGTGCTGGAACCGGCGCGCGGCGCCTTTGTCGCCACCCCTTCCGCCGAGGAAGCGCGCGACGTGTTCGAGATGCGCAGCATCCTCGAGACTGCCGTGACCAAGCGGCTGTGCGCCACGATCACCGACAGCCAGATCCGCCAGCTGCGCGAACACCTGGCGCTGGAAGGCGCGGCGGTCAACGACGCCGCGGTGCCGGGCCGCACGCGCCTGCTGGCGGACTTCCACCTCGTGCTGGCGCGCATGCTGGGCAACGAAGTGCTGTCGCAGATGCTGAGCGAACTGCTGACGCGTTCCTCGCTGATCGCGCTGATGCACCAGTCGTCCCACTCGGCCGGCGAATCGCACAGCGAGCACGTGGCGATCGTCGATGCGTTCGAGCGGCGCGACGTGAAGGCGGCGGTGCGGCTGGTTGGCAAGCACCTCGTCAATGTGCAGCACAACCTGAACCTGGATCCGCAGCAGGTGGATCTGGCCGAAATCCTCAACCGGTAAGAACAACAACATGAACCCAACTTATCCACGCGACCTGCAGGGATACGGCCGGCACCGGCCGCACCCGCACTGGCCGGGCGGCGCGCGCGTCGCCGTGCAGTTCGTCCTCAATTTCGAAGAAGGCGGCGAGAACAACGTGCTGCACGGCGATCCGGGCAGCGAACAGTTCCTGTCCGAGATGTTCAACCCCGCCTCGTTCCCGGCGCGCCACCTGACGATGGACGGCATCTATGAATACGGCTCGCGCGTCGGCGTATGGCGCATCCTGCGCGAGTTCGAGAAGCGCGGCCTGCCGCTGACGGTGTTCGGCGTGGGCATGGCGCTCGAGCGCTGCCCGGATGTGACCGCCGCCTTCGTGGAGCTGGGCCACGAGATCGCCTGCCACGGCTGGCGCTGGATCAATTACCAGAATGTCGACGAAGCGGTCGAGCGCGAACACATGGCGCGCGGCATGGAAGCGATCGCGCGCCTGACCGGCAACCTGCCGGTGGGCTGGTACACGGGCCGCGACAGCCCGAACACGCGCCGCCTGGTGGCCGACTACGGCGGCTTCGAATACGACAGCGACTACTACGGCGACGACCTGCCGTTCTGGCTGAAGGTGCGCAAGACCGACGGCACGCAGGCGCCGCACCTGGTGGTGCCCTACACGCTGGACTGCAACGACATGCGCTTCGCCCTGCCGCAAGGCTTTTCGCACGGCGACCCGTTCTATCAGTACCTGAAGGACGCGTTCGACGTGCACTACGAGGAAGGCCAGGAGCAGCCGACGATGATGAGCATCGGCCTGCACTGCCGCCTGCTGGGCCGACCCGGCCGGCTGAAGGCGCTGCAGCGCTTCCTCGACTATATCGGCCAGCATGACCGCGTCTGGGTCGCCCGCCGCATCGACATCGCGCGCCACTGGAAAGAGGCGCATCCGTTCAACCCCGACACCGCTTTCGCCTGGGAGTAACATGCAAGCTCCAATCCTCACTCTGGAACAACTGAACGCCGCCACGCAGGCCGATTTCACGGCCATGCTCGATGGCGTGTACGAACATTCGCCGTGGATCGCCGAGCACACGTGGCACGCCCGCCCGTTTGCCAGCCTGGCGCAGCTGAAGCGCGCGCTGATCGAAGCGCTGCGCACGGCGCCGCGCGAGGCCCAGCTGGGCCTGATCCTCGCCCACCCGGAACTGGCAGGCAAGGCGATGGTCACCAAATCGCTGACCGCCGAATCCACCAACGAACAAAAGAAGGCCGGGCTGACCGATTGCACGCCCGAGGAATTCGCACGCATCCAGCAACTGAACGCCGACTACAACGCCCGTTTCGGCTTCCCGTTCATCATGGCGGTGCGCGGCCCGCGCGGCCTGGGCCTGGACCGGCACGAAATCATCGCCACGTTCGCCCGCCGCCTGGCCAACTCGCCGGATTTCGAGTTCGGCGAAGCGCTGCGCAATATCCACCGGATCGCCGAGATCCGCCTGAACGACAAGTTCGCCACCGAACCGGCGCTGGGCAACCTGGTGTGGGACTGGCACGAGGAACTGGCCAAGCACAGCGAACCGGGCTACGCCGAACGCGGCGAACTGTGCGTGACGTACCTGACGGACGCGCACCGTGCCTGCGCCCGTGAACTGGCCAGCCGCATGCGCGACGACTGCGGCTTCGACGAAGTAAGCATCGACGCCGTCGGCAACGTGGTCGGCGTCTATCATGGCGGCAATCAGCACGGCGTCGACCCGCAGGCCAAACGCCTGCTGACCGGCTCCCACTACGACACCGTGCGCAACGGCGGCAAGTACGATGGCCGCCTGGGCATCCTGGTACCGATGGCGTGCGTGCGCGAACTGCACCGCCAGGGCCGCCGCCTGCCCTACGGCATCGAGGTGGTCGGCTTCGCCGAAGAGGAAGGCCAGCGCTACAAGGCCACGTTCCTCGGCTCCGGCGCGCTGACCGGCCAGTTCGACAACACCTGGCTCGACCAGCTCGACGCCAACGGCGTGGCGATGCGCGATGCGATGGCCAACGCCGACCTGCCGATCACGGCGATCCCCGGCCTGCAACGCGACCCGTCGCGCTACCTCGGTTTCATCGAGACCCATATCGAACAGGGCCCGGTACTGAACGACCTCGACCTGCCGCTGGGCATCGTCACGTCGATCAACGGCAGCGTGCGCTACGTGGGCCAGATCACCGGCATGGCCAGCCACGCCGGCACCACGCCGATGGGCCGGCGGCGTGACGCCGCCGTGGCGGTCGCCGAACTCGCCCTCTTCATCGAACAGCGTGCCGCCCGCGACGGCGACTCGGTCGGCACCATCG
>DASVVD010000059.1:0-7330 GCA_036386715.1 Pseudoduganella sp. | reverse complement strand
TTCCCCGCCCAGCGGCTCGATGCCATGTGCGGGAAGAACCTGCGTCAACACGATCGGCCGGCAGGCCGTGGCGCAGGTGACCGGCGCCGATGGCATATCGGCGCGGGCCTGGCGAGACCAATGATCCACGGGCGGCCGCATACACCAAGGGGCCGGGACCGCCCATGGATCCTTGGTTAACATCCGGCCCCCAGCCACCCACATGGAAGCCTTCCTCGTCTCCACGGGCATCGTTGCCCTCGCCGAAATCGGCGACAAGACCCAGCTGCTCGCGTTCGTTCTCGCCGCCCAGTACCGGCGCCCGCTGCCGATCGTCGGCGGCATCTTCGTCGCCACCGTCGTCAATCACTTCTGCGCTGCCGCCGTCGGTACCTGGCTGACCGACCTGCTCGGCCCGAATGCGCTGCGCTGGATCCTCGGCCTGGGCTTCATCGCGATGGCCGCCTGGATCATGGTGCCGGACGAGATCGACGACGAAGACACCCCGGCCAGCCGTTATGGCGTGTTCACCGCCACGCTGGTCGCCTTCTTCCTGGCCGAGATGGGCGACAAGACACAGATCGCCACCGTGGCGCTGGCCGCCCGCTTCGATGCGCTGGTGCCCGTGGTCATCGGCACCACGCTGGGCATGATGCTGGCCAACGTGCCCGCCGTGTACCTGGGCAAGCGCGCCGCCACCGCCGTGAACCTGAAGCTGGTGCACGGCATTGCCGCCGTGATCTTCGTGGTGCTGGGCGTGGCGACGCTGATGGGCGCCGGCACCGCCGTGGGCTTGTAGAACCGCTACGGCAGGCGCAGTTCGACGGCGTGCTCGCGCCCGTCGTCGACCAGCGCGATCTCGTTGCCGTCCTGCACCGCGCCGTCGACGCTCAGTCCGGCCACGCCCCGCGTTACGTGGATCACATAGTTCGCCGAACCGTAGCGGTACGACAGGTCGAAGCCGTTCCATTCTTCCGGCATGCTCGGCGCCAGCAGCAGCCGGTCGCCGTTGCGGGTGACGCCCAGCAGCGACTCGAGGATCAGCCGGTACATCCAGCCGGATGATCCGGTGTACCAGCTCCACCCGCCGCGGCCGACGTGCGGTTCCACGGCATAGATATCGGCCGTCACCACGTAGGGTTCCACCTTGTAGACGGCCGCGTTCTCCGCGCTCGATGCGTGCTGCACCGGATTGATCAGCCGCATCAGCTCCCATGCCTTCGCGGTATCGCCCATCCTGGCGAACGCCATCACGGTCCACACCGCGGCATGCGTGTACTGGCCGCCGTTTTCACGCACGCCCGGCACGTAGCCCTGGATATAGCCCGGATTCGGATCGGCCTTGTCGAACGGCGGGTCGAGCAGCTGGATCAGGCCGAAGTCGCGCCGCACCAGCCGCGCGTCGACCTGCGCCATCGCGCCCTTGACGCGTTCCGGATCGGCAGCGCCGGACAGCACGCCCCAGCTCTGCGAGATCGAGTCGATCTGGCATTCGTCGTTCTCGTGCGAGCCGAGCGGCGTGCCGTCGTCGAAATAGGCGCGGCGGTACCACTGGCCATCCCACGCGTTCTGTTCCACGTTCGCCGCCAGCTTCCCGGCTTCTTCCCTGCATTCGGCCGCGAAGCCGGCATCGCCGCGCCGCTCCGCCACCACGGCGAACTGCTGCAGCACATCGATCAGGAACCACGCCAGCCACACGCTTTCGCCCTTGCCTTCCGAGCCGACCTTGTCCATGCCGTCGTTCCAGTCGCACGAACCGATCAGCGGCAGGCCATGCACGCCGAAGCGCAGGCCATGGCGGATCGCACGCACGCAATGCTCATACAGCGGCCCGGCCTGCGGCGACTTGCCCGGCATGTCGTAGTACGACTCCTCTTCCGGCTTGACCGGGCGGCCATCGAGGTAATGCGCCTGCTCGTCGAGCACCGACAGGTCGCCGGTCACCGTCACGTAGCGGGCGGTGGCCAGCGGCAGCCACAGGTAATCGTCCGAGCAGTGCGTGCGCACGCCGCGGTCGGATGGCGGATGCCACCAGTGCTGCACGTCGCCTTCGGCGAACTGGTGCGCCGCGCACAGCACCAGGTGCTCGCGCAGCAGCTGCGGCTCGGTATGCACCATCGCCATCGCATCCTGCAGCTGGTCGCGGTAGCCGAACGCGCCGCCGGACTGGTAATAGCCGCTGCGTGCCCACAGCCGGCAGGCGATGGTCTGGTACATCAGCCAGCCGTTGGCGATCACGTCGAGCGCCGGCTCCGGCGTGGAGATCTGCACCGCGCCCAGCGTGGCACGCCAGTGCGCGTGCACGGCGGCCAGGGCGTCCCGTGCGGCACCGGCGCCGCCATGCTTCTGCACCATCGTGCTGGCGTCGGCATTGCGGCGCCCGCCCATGCCGAGCACGAACACGAGTTCGCGCTCCTCGCCCGGCATCAGCTCGAACGGCACCTGCAGCGCGCCACAGGCATCGAGCCCGGTGCCGACCTTGCCCGACAGCCGCTGCCGGCGCAGCGCGGCCGGGCTGGCCAGCGTGCCGTTGCGGCCCAGGAACTCGGTGCGGTCGGTGGTCACCGTGCGGATGGCCGCATCGACGTTGAAGAACGCCACGCGGCCGGAAAATTCCGTGTTGTACGGGTTGCGGGCGAACAGCGCGCCGGTCACCGCATCCTGCTCGGTCACCAGGTGCATGCCGGATTTCGAGCGCATCTCGCCGAGCACCCATTCGACATAGCCGGTGGCCGACAGCTTGCGCGCCACCGGCGAATCGTTGCGCACCCGCAGCACCGTGTAGCGCACCGGCGCATCGTTCGACACATAGGTGGTCAGCGCCGACGTGATGCCGGCCTCGGTGTGCTCGAACGTGCTGTAGCCGAAGCCGTGGCGCGTCACGTAGTCGCCGCTGCCGCGTGCCGGCAGGGCCGTGGGCGACCAGAAGTGGCCGCTGCTCTCGTCGCGCAGGTAGAACGCTTCGCCGCTGGCATCGGTCACCGGGTCGTTGTGCCATGGCGTGAGGCGGAATTCATGGGCGTTCTCATGCCACGTGTAGGCCTGCCCGCTTTCCGAGATCACGCTGCCGAACTGCGGGTTGGCCAGCACGTTCGACCATGGCGCCGGCGTGACGCGGCCCTGTCCGGTGACAATCACGTATTCGCGGCCGTCCGGCGTGAAGCCGCCGAAACCGTTCCACAGGATCAGGTCGTGCGGCACGTGGGTGGCCGGCCCGGCATCGTCGTATTCGCCGCGCGGATCGGCCAGCAGCGGTGGCATGCGCAGCGCCGGCGGGCCGGAACGCTTGATCTGCTCGGCCAGCGGGCCGCGCGCGTCGTTGACGATCATCCGCGCCACCGTCTGCAGCAATACGCGGTCTTCGGCCGAGATCTGCTCCAGCGGCCGCACGAAGATACCGCCCGGCCGGTCGATCGCCTGGGCGTCGACGCCGGAGGCGATCATGCCGATGATCTGGTCATACAGCGCCTGGCGGTAGCCGGACGTGTCCTCGAACCAGATCACCAGGTCGACCGTCAGCCCCTTCAGCCGCCAGTATGCGTGGGCCTGCACCATCTGCCGGGCCACCTCGATATTGGCGGAATCCTTCACCTGCAGCAGCACGATCGGCAGGTCGCCCGAAATGGCGTACGGCCACAGGCCGGACTGGCCGCGGCCGTTCCTGATCAGCACCGAAGGATCGGCGCGCAGCGCCGCGTTCGGGTAGATCACATGGTTGGCCAGGCGGCTGTACAGCTGGCCGTCCGCCTCGCTGGCGTTCAGCTGGCGCAGCACCACCTGGCTGTGGGTCCAGGCCAGCTCGAACACGCGGTCGGCCATGTGGCGGTCCTGGTACTTGTCGATCAGGTGGCGGGCCGCTTCGCGCGTTTCCGTCATGCCGGTGGCGATATCCACCGTGGCCGACTGGTCCGGCTGCAGCGTGATGCGGTAGCGGATCGCCACCGCCGGGTCCAGCACGGAGCCGTGGCCGCCACCCAGCGGACCCGGCTCGACCAGCGCGCGCGGCGCGCGCACGGTGTTGCCACGGCCGATGAAGTGGGCACGGTCGGTTTCGTACGACACTTCGACCACCTCGGCATCGTGCACCGTCATCACATGCAGCATGAACGGCGGCTGTTCGTCCTTGCCGCGCGGGCGCCGCGTGCACAGGATCGCGCTCTCGTCGGCCAGGATCTCGGTCTGCACGAACAGCTTCGAGAAGGCCGGGTGGGCCGCGTCGGCCGCGGCCGGTGCCATCACCACCTCGGCAAAGCTGGTCAGCTCGATGGTGCGCGGCCGTTGCGAGTTGTTCGTCACGCGCAGCCGGCGCATCTCGATATCGTCTTCCGGCGAGACCACGATTTCCGTGTACACGTCGATGCCGCGGTCGGTGCGGCGGAATTCGGCGCGGCCTTCGGAGAAGATCACCTCATAGTGTTCCGGCTCGGCCAGCGTGGGCTGGTAGGTGTTCGACCAGAAATGGCCCTCCTCGTCGCGCACATAGCAGAACTGGCCCCAGTTGTCGCGCGTGGTGTCCTCGCGCCAGCGCGTGACCGAGAGATCGTGCCAGCGGCTGTAGCTGCCGCCGGCGGCGGTCACCATCATGTGGTAGCGCCCGTTCGACAGCAGTTGCACTTCCGGCACGGGCGTGTTCGGCTGCGTGAGCACGCGCACCGGCGCGGCCTGGTCATGCGACGTGGAGCGCACCGCGGCGGCCTGCTCGGAACTGCTCGAGAAGAACGCGCCGATGCGCGGGCTGCGTTCCTGCAGCATCAGCAGCGCCGACTGCAGCATCGGGTCCGATTCAAAGCGGCGCTGCATCGGCCGGTCGTGCAGCAGGTAGGACAACGACAGGAAGCCCATGCCCTGGTGGTGCACCATGAACGACTTGACGACCGCGAACGACTGGCCGCGCGGCAGCCGCGCTGGCGTGTAGTCGATGGCCTCGTAGAAACCGTAGCGGCCCATGAAACCGAGCCCTGCCATCTTCTGCAGGTTCTGGCACGCCGCCTCCGGCTCGACCATCAGCGCCATCATCGACGCGTAGGGCGCGATCACCAGGTCGTCGGCCAGGCCGCGCTTCATGCCGGTGCCGGGTACGCCGAACGCGCGGTACTGGTAGTTCATCGCCGCATCCACCGTCGTATAGCCCGACTCGGAAACGCCCCACGGCACGTTGCGCTGGCGGCCGTATTCGATCTGCGCCGCCACGACCGAGTGATAGGTCTGGTCCAGCAGCGTGTCCGGGTAGGTCGGCATCACCAGCAGCGGCATCAGGTACTCGAACATCGAGCCGCTCCACGACAGCAGCACCGGCTGGCCGTGCACGATGCACAACTGCCGGCCCAGCGCGAACCAGTGCTCCTGCGGCAGCTGGCCCTGCGCCACGGCGATATAGCTGGCCAGCCGCGCCTCGGAGGCCAGCAGGTCGTAATAGCTGGCATCGAGGCGCCGTTCGCTGACGTTGTAGCCGATCGCCAGCAGCCTGGTGGTCTGGTTGAACAGGAAGCCGTAGTCGACCTGGCCGAGCTCGCGGGCCTGCGCCGCCAGGGCCAGCATCGTGCCGAGGCGTTCGCGCGCCACCGCCGCGCCCTTTTCCAGCAGCACGTTGAGCTGTTCGCGCCGTTCGCGCTCGCCCGGTGCCAGCTCGGACAGCGGCGCCCCGGCCGGCGGGTATGCGGCCAGCTCGCGCAGGGTCGGGATCTTCAGCAGCGTGGTATCCAGCAGCGCGCCGGTACCGCCGGCCACCCATGGCGCCAGCAGGTTCAGTTCATCGAGCGCGGTGCGGCACTGCGCGGCCAGCGCGCCGGCCCACATCTGCGCCGCGGCCGATGTGGCCCCCACCGCCAGCGCCGGCTGTGCTGCGAACACTTCCGCGGCACCAGTGGCCTGCTCCAGGTAGGCGCGCAGTTCCGGCAGATTCGACGCGTACAGCGGCTGCTGTGGCACGACCGCCTCCTGCAGCGCCGCCAGCGCGGCGGCGTCGAGCCCTTCGATGCCGGCGGCTGCCTCCTGCAGCACGCGCAGCGTGGTTTCCAGGCCGCTGGCGATCTGCGCCCCCAGGATCGGGTCGTCCGCCGCGTTCAGCAGCGCGGCCTGCAGTGTCAGCAGGTGGCCGGAAAGGTTGCCGCTGTCCACGGTCGACACATACATGGGGTGCAGCGGTTTTTTCGACTGGGTGTCGTACCAGTTGTAGAAATGGCCCTGGTAGCGTTCCAGCCCCGCCAGCGAGTCAAGCGTGTTGCGGGTACGCTGCACCATCTGCGCCAGCGTGACGTAGCCGAAGTCGTAGGCGCTGACGTTGGCCAGCAGTGCCATGCCGATATTGGTGGGCGACGTGCGGTGCGCGATCACCGTGCCCGGGTGTTCCTGCACGTTATCCGGCGGCAGCCAGTTGTCGTCCGGGCCCACGAAGGCCTCGAACCACGCCCAGGTCTTGCGCGCCAGCGCGTGCAGGAACGCGCGCTGGTCCGCGCTGAGCTGTGCCTGAAGCCGCTCCACCGGGCGGCTGATCCACCAGGCCACGACCGGCGCGACCAGCCACGCGAGGAGGAAAATGGCGGCCGGCTCGAACGCCTTGGCGCGCCACAATGCCAGCGCAGCGCCGACCACCAGGGCCAGCGCCGGCGACATCCACATCGCCCGCCAGCTGGCCAGCAGCCCGCCATTCGCGTGCGCCAGCGCCGACGGGCGCCATTGCAGCAGGTCCTGTTTCGACACCAGCAGGCGCCAGCCGGTGCGCGCGATCGCATCGAGGCTGATATAGGACTCGTAGGGCAGGAAGGCCAGCGACAGCAGGCCGTGCGCGAAATGCAGTGCGCTGCGGCGCAGCGAATTGGGCAGGTGCTGCCGCCACAGCGTATCGGGCGACTTGTGCGACAGGTCGTACAGCGCGGCGGCGATGGCCGGCACGAAGATGATGGCCAGCACCATGCTGGTGTAGAACCATGGGTGCGGCAGCACGGCGAAGGCGAACAGCAGCGACAGCGTCAGCGCCGGCGCCACCAGGCTGCGGCGCAGGTTGTCGAACAGCTTCCAGCGCGACAGCGGCGACAGCGGATTTTTCTCGTGCGTGCCGCGGGCGGTCCGCACCGGACCGAACAGCCAGCCGGCCAGTTGCCAGTCGCCGCGGATCCAGCGGTGGCGGCGGCTCACGTCGTCGCGATAACGCTGCGGATACTGCTCGTAGAGCTGGGCGTCGGACAGCAGCCCGGCGCGCAGGTAGCAGCCTTCCAGCAGGTCGTGCGACAGGATGCGGTTTTCCGGGAAGCGCTCGCCCAGTACCTGCTCGAACACGTCCAGGTCATAGATGCCCTTGCCGATGAAGGAGCCTTCGGCGAACACGTCCTGGTAGACATCGGACACGGTGCGC
>DASVVD010000058.1:0-2940 GCA_036386715.1 Pseudoduganella sp. | reverse complement strand
GGCCGCCGGCGCCTACTACCTGTTGACCAGTGAAACCCCGCGCAACAGCCGTGCCCAGTTTTTCCCCAAGGCCGGCGCAGTCCCGCAACGCAAGCTGACGATCCACACGCTGCGCGAGGATACGCTCGAGGGCAAGCAGGACATCATGGTCTACCAGACCGGCAAGGCAAAAGTGGCGGGACTGGAAACGCTGCAGTTCCTGCCGGGCGCGCTGGCCGATCACCTGACGTCGACCGGCGGCGATCTGCTGGGAGAAGCACAGATGAGCAGCTTGCGCTGGCTTGAGGCGGGGGCCACCGCCAGCTATGGTACGGTAAGCGAGCCCTGCAATTTCTGGCAGAAATTCCCCAACCCGGCCGTGCTGCTGCGTCACTATGTTGGCGGCAGCACGGCGATCGAGGCCTACTGGCGCAGCGTGGCCTGGCCAGCGCAGGGTGTGTTCATCGGCGAGCCGCTGGCCGCACCCTACGCACGCTGAGATCGGAGAAGCTTTTGCCGGTTCGCCGGGAAGCTGGCGAACCGGCCGATGTCATGGCGCGCTCAGCGCAGGCACAGGCGCAGTGCGTCGCGCCACTCCGGCAGGCATGCGAAACGTTCCTGCAGGCGGTCGGAACACAGTGCCGAGTACTGCGGCCGGCTTGCGGGCAGCGGGTACTGGTCCGTCGTGATCGGCAACAGCCTGCATGCGATGCCCGCTTCCTCCAGGATCGCCGCCGTGAAGCCAAACCACGTGGTGCTGCCCTGGCTCGACAGGTGGTAGGTGCCGCCGTTGTCGCGCCACCAGTCCGGGCCGCCAGCGCGTGCCTGGGCCAGCATCAGTGCCGTGGTGTCGGCAATCGTGCGGCTCCAGGTCGGTGCGCCATGCTGGTCATGGACGACGCGCAGTTCGTCGCGCTCCTTCGCCAGGCGCAGCATTGTCAGCAAAAAATTCTTGCCGCGCATGCCATACACCCAGCTGGTGCGGAAGATCAGGTGCGCCACGCCGGAAGCAGCGATCGCCTGTTCGCCGGCCAGCTTGCTGGCGCCATACACGTTCAGCGGACCGGTCGCATCGTTTTCGCGCCGTGCCGTGGGATCGCTCCCGGAAAAAACATAATCGGTCGAGTAATGCACCAGTGCCGCGCCCAGCAGCACGGCTTCTTCCGCCATCACGGCCGGGGCCCCGGCATTGATCCGGTGCGCCAGTTCCGGCTCGCTTTCGGCCTTGTCCACGGCCGTGTAGGCGGCCGGGTTGACGATCAGCTGCGGCCGCGTGGCCCGGATCACGTCGCGCACCTGGTCCAGGTTCGCCAGGTCCATGCGGCTGCGGTCGACGGCGATGACTTCGCCCAGCCCCTGCAGGCTGCGTTCGAGTTCATAGCCGACCTGGCCAGTGCTGCCGGTGAGCAGGATCTTCATGCGGGCGACAGTCATTCGAACACTTCCGCATCGGCCAGCGGCAGGCCGTTCTGGTCCTTGGCGGACAGCAGGGGGGCACCTTCGAGCGGCCAGTCGATGCCGATGGCGGGATCGTTCCACAGCAGCGCGCGCTCGTGCGCTGGCGCATAGTAGTCGGTGGTCTTGTAGAGGAATTCCGCGAAGTCGCTGGTCACGGCAAAGCCATGCGCGAAGCCCGGCGGAACCCACAGCTGCCGCCGGTTCTCGGCCGACAGGACCACGCCATGCCATTTGCCGAACGTCGGCGAGCTCTTGCGCAGGTCGACTGCCACGTCGAACACGCTGCCGGCCGTCACGCGCACCAGCTTGCCCTGCGCCTGCTGGATCTGGTAGTGCAGGCCGCGCAGCACGCCGCGCGCCGAGCGCGAGTGGTTATCCTGCACGAACGGCAGCTGCACGCCGGTCAGTTCGGCAAAACGCTGCGCATTGAAGCTTTCGTAGAAAAAGCCGCGGTCGTCGCCGAACACTTTCGGTTCGATGACCAGCAGGCCATCGATCGGGGTTTGCAGGACGTTCATCGTGGGATCACCCGGTCCAGCAGGATTTGCAGCAGGTACTGGCCATAGGCGTTCTTCTTCAACGGCTCGGCAAGGCGGCGCAGCTGTTCGGCATCGATGTAGCCCTTGCGGTAGGCGATCTCTTCCGGGCAGGCCACCTTCAGGCCCTGGCGTTTTTCAATGGTGGCGATGAACTGCGATGCGTCGAGCAGCGATTCGTGCGTGCCCGTGTCCAGCCAGGCCATGCCGCGGCCCATCAGTTCCACGCGCAGCCTGCCTGCCTCCAGATAAGCCTTGTTGACGTCCGTGATCTCGAGCTCCCCGCGAGCCGAAGGCCGGATCGCCGCAGCGATGTCGCACACCCCGTTGTCGTAGAAATACAGGCCGGTGACCGCGTAGTTCGATTTCGGCACCGCCGGTTTTTCCTCGATGCTGACCGCGCGCCGCTCGCCATCGAACTCGACAACGCCGTAGCGCTCCGGATCATGCACGTGGTAGGCAAAGACGGTGGCCCCGTCGACCTGGTTGGCGGCGCTGCGCAGCAGCGCATCGAGGTCGTTGCCGTAGTAAATGTTATCGCCCAGGATCAGTGCCGAAGGCGCATCGCCGACGAACTCGCGGCCGATGATGAACGCCTGCGCCAGGCCGTCCGGCGAAGGTTGCACCGCATACGACAGTTCAAGGCCCCACTGCTTGCCGTCGCCGAGCAGATCGCGAAAGCGTGGCGTGTCCTGCGGCGTGGAAATGATCAGGATCTCGCGTATGCCCGCCAGCATCAACGTGGTCAGCGGATGGTAGATCATCGGCTTGTCGTAGATCGGCAGCAACTGCTTCGACACGCTCATCGTCACCGGATACAGCCGGGTGCCGGAGCCGCCGGCCAGGATGATGCCCTTGCGGCTGTTTTTAGCGGCGTTCAATGGGGTGCTCATGCCTGCTCCTCGCGGTTAAAGTAATTGGTTTCCACCCATTTGGCATAGCCGCCCGACTGCACGTCGGCGACCCA
>DASVVD010000057.1:0-7534 GCA_036386715.1 Pseudoduganella sp. | reverse complement strand
CCGGCCGGCGGCGTGTCAAGCGCCAAGAGCGCGCTGCAGTACCTGACCCTGATGAAAGAGGAATTGGGACGCGAGTGGCTGGAGCCGCATCTGTTCCGCATCGGCGCATCGAGCCTGCTGACCGACATCGAGCGCCAGCTCGAACACTACGTGACCGGCAATTATTCGGCCGCCCACCGCCACGCGCAACCCTGAGCGCAACCACAAGAAAATCGCCATGCCAACTGCACTGACCATCAACGAGATCCTGAACACCATGGAATACGGCCCCGCACCCGAGAGCCAGAAAGAAGCACAAGCGTGGCTGGACCAGCACGGCCGCAGGTTCGGCCTGTTCATCGACAATGCCTGGAGCGAGCCGGGCGACGTGTTCGCCTCGACCAACCCGGCCGACGGCAAGCCACTGGCCGAGCTGACCCAGGCCACGCCTGACGACGTGGACCGCGCCGTCGCAGCCGCGCGCCGCGCGCAGCCGGCGTGGGCCGCGCTGGGTGGCCATGGCCGCGCCAGGATCCTGTATGCGATCGCACGCCTGATGCAGAAGCATGCGCGCCTGTTCGCCGTGCTGGAAACGCTGGACAACGGCAAGACCATCCGCGAAACGCGCGATGCGGACCTGCCGCTGGTGGCGCGTCACTTCTACCACCACGCCGGCTGGGCGCAGCTGCTGGACGAGGAATTCCCGGACCACCGCCCGGTGGGCGTGGTCGGCCAGATCGTGCCATGGAATTTCCCGCTGCTGATGCTGGCATGGAAGATCGCGCCCGCGCTGGCGGCCGGCAACACGGTGGTGTTCAAGCCCGCCGAGTTCACGCCATTGACCGCGCTGCTGTTCGCCGAGATCTGCGTGCAGGCCGGCGTGCCGGCCGGTGTCGTCAACATCGTCACCGGCGATGGCCGCACCGGCGAAGCGATCGTCAACCATGCCGGCATCGACAAACTGGCCTTCACCGGCTCGACCGAGGTCGGGCGCCTGATCCGCGAAGCCACCGCCGGCACCGGCAAGAAGCTGTCGCTGGAACTGGGCGGCAAGTCGCCGTACATCGTGTTCGACGATGCCGACCTGGACGCCGCCGTGGAAGGCCTGGTCGATTCGATCTGGTTCAACCAGGGGCAGGTGTGCTGCGCCGGTTCGCGCCTGCTGGTGCAGGAATCGGTCGAAGAGCGCTTCCTGAAAAAACTGAAAAGCCGCATGGACAACCTGCGCCTCGGTTCGCCGCTGGACAAATCGATGGACATCGGCGCGCTGGTCGATCCGGTCCAGCGCCAGCGCATCCACGCCCTGGTGGAAGCGGCGCGTGCCGAAGGCTGCGAGATCCACCAGCCTTCCGCCTGCGAGATCCCGGCCGACGGCTCATGGTTCCCGCCCACGCTGATCCTGGGCGCGTCGACTTCCGCCGCCGTGGCGCAGGCCGAGATCTTCGGCCCGGTGCTGGTGGCGATGAGCTTCCGCACGCCGGCCGAGGCGGTGCAGCTGGCGAACAACACCGTGTACGGCCTGGCCGCCTGCGTGTGGTCGGAGAACATCAGCCTGGCGCTGGACGTGGCGCCGCAGATCAAGGCCGGCGTGGTGTGGATCAACACGGCGAACCAGTTCGATGCCGCGTGCGGCTTCGGCGGCTACAAGGAATCGGGTTATGGCCGCGAAGGCGGCCGTGAGGGTTTGGTTGAATACCTGGTGCCGGTGAGCGAGGATGCACGTCCGGCGCTGCCGCCGGTCGTGAAGGCGGCATCGAAGGCGGCGGCGCCGTCGAGCGATCCGTTCGCCATCGACCGCACCGCCAAGATGTACATCGGCGGCAAGCAGGCCCGCCCGGATGGCGCCTACAGCCGCGCGATCCACGGTGCCGACGGCGCCTTCCTCGCCGAAGTGGGCGAGGGCAGCCGCAAGGACATCCGCAACGCCGTCGAGGCGGCGCACAAGGCTGCCGGCTGGACCAAGGCCACCGCGCACAACCGCGCGCAGGTGCTGTACTACATCGCCGAGAACCTGGCCGCCCGCGGCCGCGAATTCGCCGACCGTATCGCCGCGCAGACCGGTTCCCGCGAGGCCGACAAGGAAGTGCAGGCATCGGTGGAACGCCTGTTCTACTGGGCCGCCTGGGCCGACAAGTACGACGGCGCCGCGCACCAGCCGCCGATGCACGGCATTACCGTGGCGCTGAACGAAGCCATCGGCGTGATCGGCATCATCTGCCCGAACGAAAACCCGCTGCTGGGCTTCGTGTCGCTGGTGGCGCCGGCGATCGCCGTCGGCAACCGCGTGGTGGCCGTGCCTTCCGAGGCGTTCCCGCTGTCGGCAACGGATCTG
This sequence comes from Pseudoduganella sp., assembly GCA_036386715.1. Classification (GTDB taxonomy): domain Bacteria; phylum Pseudomonadota; class Gammaproteobacteria; order Burkholderiales; family Burkholderiaceae_D; genus Rugamonas. The sequence continues at coordinate 5,223 of DASVVD010000057.1, read as the reverse complement.
TACCAGGTGTTCGATACCTCCGACCTGCCGGGCGGCGTGGTCAACATCGTCACCGGCAGCGCCGACGAACTGGCGCGCACGCTGGCCACGCACGCCGATATCGACGCCGTGTGGCGCCACGACGGGTCGGCCCAGGGCTGCGCCGAAGTCGAGCGGCTGTCGGCCGGCTCGCTGAAGCGCACCTGGACCGGCGGCGCGAAAGGGCGCGACTGGTTCAGCACCCGGCAGGCCGCCGGGCGCACCGTGCTGCAGCACGTGACGCAGGTGAAGAATATCTGGATCCCTTACGGCGTCTGATGTTCCCGATGGCGCTGGCGGCACTGGGGTCTGTCCCCGGCAAGTGTGAACTTCAGCGCTTGCCGCCAGCACTGTCAGGGGACTGACCCCGGTTTTCGCCAGCCGAAGTCGGAACGCGGGCAAAAAACCGGGGTCAGTCCCCTCGATACGTTATCTACTGAGTTTGAGTTGCCGCTTACCGGGGACAGACCCCTGTAGCGCATCAGCTAGAAAGAACCACTATGTACCTGCCCCAGGAAATCATCCGCAAGAAACGCGACGGCGGCGTCTTGAGCCCCGAGGAAATCCGCTTCTTCGTCGGCGGCATCACCACCGGTGAAACCACCGAAGGCCAGATCGCCGCGCTGGCGATGGCCGTCTACTTCAACGACATGACGATGGACGAGCGCGTGGCCTTCACGCTGGCCATGCGCGACTCCGGCGACGTGCTGGAGTGGCAATCGCTGGACCTGCCCGGCCCGGTGATGGACAAGCATTCGACCGGCGGCGTGGGCGACCTGGTGTCGCTGCTGCTCGGCCCGATGATCGCCGCCTGCGGCGGCTTCGTGCCGATGATCTCGGGCCGCGGCCTGGGCCACACCGGCGGCACGCTGGACAAGTTCGATTCGATCCCCGGCTACACTACCGTGCCGGACAACGCGCTGTTCCGCAAGGTCGTGAAGGAAGTGGGCGTGGCGATCATCGGCCAGACAGCGTCGCTGGCGCCGGCCGACAAGCGCTTCTACGGCATCCGCGACGTGACCGGCACGGTGGAATCGGTGGCGATGATCACCGGCTCGATCCTGTCGAAGAAGCTGGCCGCCGGGCTGGACGTCCTGGTAATGGACGTGAAGGCCGGCAGCGGCGCGTTCATGCCCACGTATGAAAAATCGGTGGAGCTGGCCGAGTCGATCGTCCACGTCGGCAATGGTGCCGGCACGCTGACGTCGGCCCTGCTGACGGACATGAGCGAATCGCTGGCGCCCGCCGCCGGCAACGCCGTCGAAGTGCGCTGCGCGATCGATTACCTGACCGGCAAGTCGCGCCCGGCGCGCCTGCACGAAGTCACGCTGGCGCTGTGCGCCGAGATGCTCGTGCTGGGCAAGCTGGCCGCCAATGAGGCGGAAGCCCGCGCCAAACTGCAGGCATCGCTCGACTCCGGCGAAGCCGCCGACCGCTTCGGCCGCATGGTCGCGGCGCTGGGCGGCCCGGCCGACCTGATGCAGGACCCGGACAAGTACCTGGAGAAGGCGCCGGTCATCGTGCCGGTGCCGGCGCTGCAGTCGGGCTACGCCGCCGCCACCAACGCCCGCGCCATCGGCCTGGCCGTGGTTGCCCTGGGCGGCGGCCGCACCCGCCCGCAGGACACGATCGACTTCGCCGTCGGCCTGACGGAGCTCGCCGAACTGGGCCAGCGCATCGAAGCCGGCCAGCCGCTGGCGTTCGTCCACGCCCGCACCGAAGCCGCGGCGCAGCGCGCCATCGCCGACGTGCAGGCCGCCTACACGATCGCCGACACGGCCCCGGCCGCCAACCCGATCGTCTACCGCACGATCCGCCCGTAACGACCAATCTAGCCCCCTTTTTGGGAAACATTTCCTAAAACCGGGGTCAGACCCCGAATTTTGGCAACATTTCCTAAAACCGGGGTCAGACCCCGAATTTTGGAAATATTTCCTGAAATTGGGGTCAGACCCCGGTGTTGGGTAACTACTGCGAGTGCATATGAACACTGAACAACTGATCGAGGAAGCCAAGGCGGCGCGCCTGAAGGCTTATACGCCGTATTCGAACTTCAAGGTGGGCGCGGCACTGCTCACCAGCGATGGCAAGGTCTTCCATGGCTGTAATGTGGAAAACGCCGCGTACGGCCTGTGCAACTGCGCCGAGCGCACCGCGTTCTTCAGCGCGTTCGCGCACGGTTACAAGCCGGGCGAGTTCGACAGGCTGGCCGTGGTCGGCGAGACCGATGGCCCGATCGCGCCGTGCGGCGCGTGCCGCCAGGTGATCCTGGAACTGGGCGGCAACGAGCTGCCCGTGATCCTCGCCAACCTGCAGGGCGATGTCTTCGAGACCACCGCCGCGGCGCAGCTGCCGAACGGGTTTGGCGGCCAGGACCTGAAGCGGAGCCAGGCCCGCGCGTGAAAAAAACGATCGACGTCCAGGCGGCCGTCACCATTGCGTCGCTCGAGGCCATCGCTGCGAAGACGCAGGGCACGTTCGGCGTCGGCGCCGTGATGCTGGACGGCTTCGGCAACGTGCTGCAGGCCGTCCGTAACCAGGTCATCCGCGATGGCTTGGTCTGGGACCCGACTGCGCACGGCGAGCGCCAGCTGGTCGACTGGTATTACGCCGAAGGCGCGAAGGGCAGGGCGCTGCCGCCGCCGCACGAGATCACCATCGTCACGTCGCTCGATCCGTGCTGCATGTGCGCGGGGGCGATCCTGGCAGCCGGCTTCAATGTCGTGGTGGCGGCCAACGACAGCAGGGCGGGCATCAACCACGACGGCAGCGGCACCTTCACCACGCTGCCCACGTCGCTGCAGCCCCGGGCGCGCGACACCTTTGCCTACCCGGCCGTACTGGGATCGTCGTCGTATGCGCGCGGCGCGGGCGGTGCGGCGCCGCCGCCATTCTTCATCGGCAAGACGATCGCCGAGCCCACCCAGGCCCTGTGTTCGCTGGTCTTCGAGGCCACCACGGAAGCGGTGTCCGGGCTGTTCGACACCGACCCGCCGCGCGCTGCCCTGCTCGATCCCGCCACGCTGGCGCAGGACCACCCCATCGTGCGCGCCCTGAAGCGTGCCTGCCCCGATGCGCTGACCTACCGCACCACGCCGCAGCGGCCCGATGCGGGCCTGGCACCTTACCTGCTGCATGCCATGGAGCGCGACCGTGCCCAGGGCGGCAGCGGCAATGCGGTGGCGCTGCTAGATGCGTTCGGCAACCTGCTGCTGTGCTGCCATGGCAAGCGAACGCAGTCGGACATCCGCACCGCGTTCATGGAATGCACCCGGTCCTACGCGCTGCTGCGCCATAAACTGATGGTGGATGCCGGCCCGGAACGGCAGCAGGAAGTGCGCCGTTACCTGGGGCACCCGAAGGATGGCACGTTCGTGTTTGCCGTGGGGCCGGACGACGGCGCACACAGCTTCATGGAACTCGGTGCCTATGGCTCGACGATGGAAGGAGCGCTGCCACCGGATAACCCGGCGCAGCTGCAATATGTGCGGCCCGCGATGGCGCCTGAGGCGCTGCAGGCGTTGTGCGGCAACCTGCCGCCGCTGTATCGCGACCGCATCGGCGTCAGCCCGGTGCAGGTTGCCGACCGCGAGCTGGTCGCGGCGCTGCACGAGACAACCGGCTGAGCACGTATAACAAGAATTGGTGAACTCCGCCGAAACCCGCGCACCGCGGGCGCCGGATACTCAGCGCGGCCGTTCGGCCTCGGCCCACGGATCGTAGGTGCCGATGCTCCACACGTGGCCTTCGGGGTCGCGGCAGGTGAAGCCGCGGCCGCCATAGTCTTCATCCTGCAGCGGCAGCACGACCTCGCCGCCGGCATCCATGACGCGCTCGTGCACCTTGTCGGCATCGTTGACGGCAAGGTAGGCGCCCTGCGTGACGAACCTGCCGGTTTCGGACGGCTGTTTCAGCAGGCGCCCATACTCGGTATCGCAGACCGATCCCAGCATGATCATGCCGTTGCCGTAGGTGAGCTGGGCATGCGCGACCGTGCCGTCCTCGTTGCGCACCACGAGGGTGGCTTCGAACCCCAGCGTGTTGCACAACCATTCAATGGCGGCGGGGGCATTGCGGTAGCGCAGACAAGGCATGATCGTGGCGCGGGTATGCCTGGGTATGGGTATATGCGGTATCGTCGTCATCACACTTCTCCCTGTCTGTTGCGGGTTCTGGTAGGCGAAATCCCAATATAGACCAGCGCACAAGGCGGGGCAAGCAGAGTCGGGCGTTGCCATCCGGCAGGCGGGCAGGCATGCAACAGCCCATGAGCAGCCCATGAGCAGCCCATGAACAGCCCATGAGCTGCGCTACATTTGCTGGAATAAATGGGTGTTGCCGCGACTGACTTCGAGCTGCTCCGCGCAGTGCTTTACGCGCACCATCTGCCTGCCGCGCAGGTCGCGCGTGACTTCGGCGATCGCATCCACGCGCACCAGCGTGGAGCGGTGGATGCGCCAGAACTCGTCCGGATCCAGCTCGTCCGCCAGCTCCTTCAGGGTCTTGCGGATGAGTACTTCGCCTTGCGCCGTCTGCACCCGGGTATATTTCTCGTCCGCCTGGAAGAACAGGATCTCGCGCGTGCTGATCATGCGCAGGCTGCTGCCCACCTGGGCCTGGATCCAGTGCAGGTAATCGCGCCCGGGCTTGCCGCCGCCATGGCCGGCGCGCCCTTCGAGCAGCCGCGACAGCTGCGCCGCGATATCGGTGGGGCGCTGCCCGATGCGCGACCCGAGCCGCGCGCAGGTGGTCCTGAGCCGTTCGCCGCCAACCGGCTTCAGCAGGTAATCCAGGGCGCCCTGTTCGAACGCCTCGATCGCATACTGGTCGTAGGCGGTGACGAATACGATGTGGCAGCGGTTGAACAGCATCCGTGCCGCTTCGATGCCGGACAGGCCGGGCATGCGGATATCGAGGAACACCACATCCGGCTGGTGCCGGCCGGCCAGCGCGACCGCTTCCAGGCCGTTCGCCGCTTCGGCGGCGATCGCCAGCTCGGGCCAGCATTCGGCCAGGCGGGCGCGCAGCATGTCGCGCATCGCTTCCTCGTCGTCCGCGATCAGTGCGGTGGGGGCCTTCATCTGGTTTGTTCCGCGAAGATGTCCGGCGCGAACGGCACCCGGATCGTTGCACGGCAGCCCCCCTCGGCCGGCGTTTCGATCTGCAATCCGGCGCGCGTGCCATACATCAGCTTGAGCCGCTCGC
>DASVVD010000056.1:0-2433 GCA_036386715.1 Pseudoduganella sp. | reverse complement strand
GCCCGGCGGCCTGCGCATCTGGTCGCGGCTGACGCACACTGCGCCGCCCTGGTATGTCGCCTATAATAGTGCGGGCCGCAGTTGCCGCGCCGGCAACAGCCTGGCCGCGAACTGGGGCACGCTGTCACTGCAGCTCGGCAGTGTCCGGCGCAATATCAAGATCAACATGCTGGGCCGCGCGCGGCTGTGCGACCCGCAGGTGGAATCCGGCTGCGACCCGGCCGGCGAATAGGGACCATGGAAACCAACGACGTTCATCAAGCAGCCCCTGGCGGCGCGGCCGTTCACGTGGCCGACGACCTCGCCGGCATGCGCCTCGCGCTGCAGTGGGCGGAGCAGGGCCTGTATAGCACGTCGCCCAACCCGCATATCGGCTGCGTCATCGTGAAGGACAGCCTCGTCATCGGCGCCGGCGTTACCCAGCCGGCAGGGCAGGACCATGCGGAGATCCAGGCACTGAAGGACGCCGAACGCCGCGGCATCGACGTGCGCGGCGCCACCGCCTACGTGACGCTGGAACCGTGCAGCCACTACGGCCGCACGCCGCCATGCTGCGACGCGCTGGTGCGGTCGGGCCTGAAACGCGTGGTGGCGGCCATGGAAGACCCGAACCCGCTGGTGGCCGGCCAGGGGCTGGCCCGGCTGGCGCAGGCCGGCATCGAAGTCTCGTCCGGCCTGCTGGCCGATGAAGCCTACGAACTGAACATCGGCTTCTTCTCGCGCATGCGCCGGCAATTGCCATGGGTGCGGATGAAAACAGCCGCCAGCCTGGATGGCATGACGGCATTGCACAACGGCCAAAGCCAGTGGATCACCGGCGAGGCCGCGCGGGCGGACGGCCATGCCTGGCGCGCCCGGGCCTGCGCCATCCTGACCGGTATTGGCACCGTGAAGGCCGACGACCCGCAACTCAACGTGCGCGCAGTAGCCACGCCGCGCCAGCCGCGCCGCATCGTCGTCGACAGCCGGCTCGATATCGACCCGGCCGCCCGCGTGCTGCAGGGCGGCGGCACCTGGATCGTGGCGGCCGTGACCGATCACGACCGCGAGGCGCGCCTGCGCGACGCCGGCGCCGAGATCATCACGCTGCCGAACGCCGATGGCAAGGTCGACCTGCCCGAGCTGATGCGCGAACTGGCGCGGCGCCAAATCAATGAACTGCACGTGGAGGCGGGCCTGAAGCTGAACGGCTCGCTGGTGCGCGAGCGCTGCGTCGACGAACTGCTGCTGTACCTGGCGCCCACGCTGCTCGGCGACGCGCAGGGCATGTTCGCGCTGCCCGCGCTGGCCGACCTGGCCGGCCGCTACCCCCTGGCATTCCACGAGGCCCGCATGCTGGGCGGCGACCTGCGCATCCTGGCCCGTTTCAAGCAACCCTGACCCTACAACCAACCCATAAAGAGAACACCCATGTTTACCGGAATCGTCGCCGCTGTCGGCAAAATTGAAACCGTGACCGCGCTGCCCGGCGGCCACGACGCGGGCGTGCGCCTCGTGATCGGCGCCGGCGGCCTGCCGCTGGCCGACGTGGCGCTCGGCGACTCGATCGCCATCAACGGCGCCTGCATGACCGTGGTCGAGAAAACCGCCGACAGCTTCGCCGTCGACGTCTCGCGCGAAAGCCTGAACTGCACGGCCGGCCTGGACAGTGTTGGCGAGGTCAACCTGGAAAAGGCGCTGACCCTGAACGAACGCCTCGGCGGCCACTTGGTCTCCGGCCATGTCGACGGCCTTGGCGTGGTGCGCAAGTTCGAGCCGGTCGGCGAGTCGTGGGAGCTCGTGGTCGAGGCGCCGGCCGAGCTGGGCAAGTACCTGGCGTTCAAGGGCTCGATCGTCGTCAACGGCGTCTCGCTGACCGTCAACCGCGTCGAGGACGTGATCGAGGGTTGCCGCTTCTCGATCAACCTGATCCCGCACACGACTGCCCACACGACGTTCGACAGGTTGGCGCCGGGCCGTCCGCTGAACATCGAGATCGACGTGCTCGCTCGCTAGCTTGGGCGAATGCTGGAGCTCCGTAAAATCTAGGACGTCCCGGCTCCGATGCTGACCCTGACGCTGATCGATATCTCCTGTTTCGCCGGTGGCCACACGGCCGGTGCGCCGGCATGACCGCGGTCGGCAAACGCTACGGGACGCTGATCACGGCGGGGGAACTCAACCCGGATAATGATCAACGGCGCGCGATCCTCGCGCTCGACCGTCTGGCTGCCGACTTCCAGATGCAGAAAACGGGCGGGCTCTGGGCGCGGCTCAGGGGCAAGCGGCCCCCGGCGCCGCGCGGCGTCTACATGTGGGGCGGTGTAGGGCGTGGCAAATCGATGCTGATGGACCTCGCCTTCGAAACCATCGAGGTCAGCCCAAAGCGCCGGGTCCACTTCCACGAATTCATGCTGGAGGTGCACGAGCGGCTGCGCGCCGAGCGCGAGAAGG
>DASVVD010000055.1:0-6039 GCA_036386715.1 Pseudoduganella sp. | reverse complement strand
ACCCCGTGGCGGTTCCCGATGATCTGGTACAGGTGGGTTTCATCGCCGGTGCCTATGGTCTGGTTGGTGGAGTGCGGATTCGTCCATTCTCCACGGATGCCGATGCCTTGCTGCACGCGAAAACCTGGTGGCTGGACAAGCCGGGCCTGCATGGCGTTGAAGTCAAGCGCGCCAAGATGCATTCCGGCGATGTCGTCGCCACGCTGGTCGAGGTCGTTGATCGCGACATGGCGGAAGCGCTGAAGGGCGCAGCGGTCTTCATCCCGCGCAGCCAGTTCCCGAAACTGGATGATGAAGATGAATTTTACTGGTCCGACCTGATCGGACTGGCAGTCGAAAACCAGCAGGGCGAAAGCCTGGGCGTGGTGCACGACATGATGAGCAACGGACCGCAATCGATCCTGCGCGTGACGCCTGCCGCCGCGCCGGACGGTTCGCCGTCTGATGCGCCGTCATCCGATGAGCGTTTGATTCCCTTCGTGGAGCAATTCGTCATCAAGGTGGACAAGGCCGCGAAGAAGATCATCGTGGACTGGGGCCTCGATTACTGAGTGCCGCGCCAGCCGCGCAGAGATCCGAATCCGATGCAGTTCGACGTTGTTACCCTGTTCCCTGAAATGTTCGCCGCGCTCACGCAGTCCGGTGTTACACGTCGTGCCCACGAGCAGGGACGATGGGGCCTGAACCTGTGGAATCCGCGTGATTTCACGACCGACAACCACCGTACCGTGGACGACCGGCCGTATGGCGGCGGCCCCGGCATGGTGATGCTGGCAAAGCCCCTGGAGGCGACCATCGCTGCCGCGAAAGCGCGCCAGGTCGTGGCCGGATTGCCGGCGCCGCGCGTGGTGTTCATGTCCCCGCAGGGCCGGCAGCTGACGCATGCGAAGGTGATGGACCTGAAGGGCGAGCCCGGGCTGGTGATCCTGTGCGGCCGCTACGAGGCGGTGGACCAGCGTTTGCTGGACCGTTGCGTCGACGAGGAGATCAGCCTCGGCGACTTCGTGCTGTCCGGTGGTGAGCTGCCGGCGATGGCGCTGATGGATGCGGTGGTGCGGCAGTTGCCGGGTGTGCTGAACACCGATGCCTCGGCCGTCGAGGACAGCTTCGTCAACGGCCTGCTCGATTCGCCGCATTACACGCGGCCCGAATCGTACGAAGGCGTCGGCGTGCCGCCGGTGCTGATGGGCGGGAACCACGCCGAGATCAACAAGTGGCGCCGCGAGCGGATGCTGGAAGCCACCGCGCGCAAGCGCCCCGATCTTCTCGACAGGGCCCGCGCGGCGGGCCTGCTGTCGAAGGTCGATGAAAAGTTTTTGGCAGGTTTGGCAAAACCTGCGCAGCAGTAGCTCGGCATCAGCAGCAGTCCTGCTGTCGCCGCAGTGTCGTAATAGTAGGGTCGTAGTCGTAACACCGCAATCGTAATACCGTAGTGCCGTAACCGTGCGGGTCAATCGTGGCCCGCCTGTATAACCCCATCCTCTACCGGGCACATCAACCCTGCGCCGGCAAGATGGTTACTGGAGTCATAAAATGAATCTGATTCAGCAACTCGAGCAGGAAGAAATCGCCCGCCTGGGCAAGAACATCCCCGACTTCGCTCCTGGCGATACCGTGGTGGTGAACGTGAACGTGGTCGAAGGCACGCGCAAGCGCGCCCAGGCTTACGAAGGCGTCGTGATCTCGCGCCGTAACCGTGGCCTGAACTCGAACTTCATCGTTCGCAAGATCTCGTCCGGCGAAGGCGTCGAGCGTACCTTCCAGCTGTATTCCCCGCTGATCGCTTCGATCGAAGTGAAGCGTCGTGGCGATGTCCGTCGCGCCAAGCTGTACTACCTGCGCGAGCGTTCGGGCAAATCCGCACGTATCAAGGAAAAACTGCCACAGCGTCGCGTTGCCGCGGCCAAAGCCGAATAATCGACGATCTTCGTCGGTGTTTGGAAAAGGGTGCCCTCGTGGCACCCTTTTTTTATCCGTGCCCGCCCATACTTGCAAAGATCGTTACCACGCACCTGAAACCGTTGCCCTCCTGGAGACCACCTTGGCCAAACCGCTCTTCGATCCCGCCCGATTGCCTGTCGATGCCCTTGCCGGCGAGCCCGCGGTGCCGCCCGGGCGCCTGACCGCGGCGTGGCTGCGCGAACGCTTCGCCGCGCCGGTCGACTGGACCCCGGAAACGGCCGATGAAGCGCGCACCGCGGCAACGCCGCCCACGCCGGCCTCGGTGCTGGTGCCGCTGGTGCAGCGGGAGCGCGGCTTGACCGTGCTGCTCACGCAGCGCACCGCGCACCTGAACGATCACGCCGGCCAGGTGGCCTTTCCCGGTGGCCGCGCCGAGCATGACGATGTCGATGCGGTCGATACCGCGCTGCGCGAGACGGAAGAGGAGATCGGGCTGCACCGCCGCCACATCGAGATACTGGGCACGCTGCCGCTGTATTACACGGGAACCGGTTATGCGGTGACCCCGGTGGTGGCCCTGGTCGCGCCGCCATTCGACATGAAGGCCGACCCGTTCGAGGTGGCCGAGATCTTCGAAGTGCCGCTGGCATTCCTGATGGACGGCGCCCATCACGAGCTGCGTTCGGTGGCGCTGGCGGGGGCGAAACGAACGTTCTACACCATGCCTTACGAGCGCCATTTCGTCTGGGGCGCCACGGCGGGGATGCTGCGCAATCTGTTTCATTTCTTGCGCGCATAGGCTATCGTAGCGCACATTGCACCCCAAGGGATTTAGATGACTTTTCTTTCGATTCTCTGCGCGCTGCTGCTGGAGCAAATGAAGCCGTTGCGCGCGGATAACCCGATCTACGCCAACATCAAACTGTTCGCGGTGCGCATGGAAACCTGGTTCAACGCCGGGCATGCGAGTCATGGCCGCATGGGCTGGTTCCTGGTGATGGCGGCCCTGATGGTGCCGACCGCGCTGATCTACTGGGCGCTGCTGCGCTACAACCTGATCCTGGGCGCCTTCGCGTGGAACGTGCTGATCGTCTACCTCACCCTGGGCTTCCGGCACTACAGCCACTACTTCACGTCGATCCAGCTGGCGCTCAATGCCGGCGACGAGGCCGCCGCCCGTGCGCTGCTGGCCGAATGGACCAGGCAGGACACCGTTGGCCTGGAATCGAACGAGATCGCCCGCATTGCCGTCGAAAAGGCCCTGATTACCACGCACCGCAACGTGTTCGGCGTGTTCTTCTGGTTCCTGCTGCCGCTGGGCCCGGCCGCCGCCGTGATGTACCGCGTCTCCGAATACCTGGCGCGGGCCTGGAACGAACCGGATCACATGAAGAACGAGGCATTCGGCCAGTTCGCGGCGAAAGCGTTCTACTGGATCGACTGGATTCCCGCGCGCCTGACCGCCGTGGCCTTTGCCGTGGTCGGCAATTTCGAGGATGCGATCTACGCCTGGCGCAATTTCGCCCATCGCTGGCGCGACGAGGCGATCGGCATCATCCTGGCCGCCGGCGGCGGCGCGATGGGTGTGCGCCTCGGCACGCCGCAGGAAAACGCCGCCAAGATGGTGCCGGCCGATGCCGCCACCGTCGATATCAGCGATGTCGAAGTGGAAACGCTGCCCGGCGACGAGCCCAGCGTGCGCGCACTGCAGAGCACCGTGGGCCTGGTCTGGCGCGCACTGCTGCTGTGGATGCTGCTGCTGCTGCTGATGTCGGGCGCGATGGCGCTGGGCTGACCCGCCAGTTGCCGGCCAGTGCGGTGCGGTGCAGGAAGCCGCGTTCCCGCGAACCCGCTTACAATGCTGGTCGGGCGCCTTGCGGCGTGCAGCCGGGGGCAGCGATGTCCCGGCTGCTCCCGGAACGGCGACTGGCGACCGGACATTGTTTGCTATTCCATGCCGCCGCAGTCGGGTACTGGGTACCCAGGTCTTCTATAAGATATAATACTCAGCGCTTCCTCCACGTACCTTGCAAACTGCATCCAGCCGATAACAGCCTATGGCCAGCGAGTTCTTCATTCTTGGGCTTACCACCGACGGCAGGCAATTCCGTCCCAGCGACTGGGCCGATCGCCTGTGCGGTGTGATGTCATGCTTCCGGCCTGCGGGCACCGGCGGCCGCAACGCCCACCTGCAGTACTCGCCGCTGGTGCGGCCGACCATGGTCAACGGCGTCAAGGCCGTGGTGGTCGACGAAACCCTGAAGGAGATCGAGCCGATGGCCTACCACTTCGTCAGGCAGTTCGCCACCGATAACAAGCTGCAGATGGTCGAGGCCTGTTATCTCCCCGATACCGGGTCCGGCGACAAGCGTTAAGGATCACTCCCTTCCACGCCGGGCATCGGCGGCGTAGGATATGGTTTTGCCACGAACAGCGAAACCACATGACCTTACGCCGTGCCTCCATTCCCGCAGCGCTGCTGTCCTGTTTTGTCCCACTGAGTCTCACCTTCGTCGCTCCCGCGGTCCATGGCCAGGCCCTGCCGCCCGGCGTGGTCAAGGGCCCGTCCGTCGAAGGCATCACCGAATACCGGCTGCCCAACGGCCTGAAGGTGCTGCTGTTCCCCGATTCGTCGAAACCCACGGTCACCGTGAACGTCACGTACCTGGTCGGCTCGCGCCATGAAAACTATGGCGAGACGGGCATGGCGCACCTGCTGGAACACCTGATGTTCAAGGGCGCCCCGAAGAACCGCAACATTCCCCAGCAGTTCGCCGAACGCGGCATGAACTTCAACGGCACCACCTCGCAGGACCGCACCAATTACTACGAAGTGTTCCCGGCCAGTACCGGCAACCTGAAGTGGGCGCTCGACATGGAAGCGGAGCGCATGACGAAATCGTTCATCGCGAAAAAGGATCTCGATTCCGAGATGACGGTGGTGCGCAACGAATACGAGTCCGGCGAGAACAGCCCGTTCGGGGTGCTGATGAAGCGCATGGAAAGCGTGGCCTTCGACTGGCACAGCTATGGCCGCTCCACGATCGGCAACCGCAGCGACATCGAGAACGTGAAGATCGAGAACCTGCAGGCGTTCTACCGCACCTGGTACCAGCCGGACAACGCCGTGCTGCTGGTGGCCGGCAAGTTCGATCCGGCCCAGACCCTGGCCTGGATCGGCAAGTCGTTCGGCGCCATCCCGAAGCCCAAGCGCAAGCTGCCGCCGTTCTGGACGGTCGAGCCGGTGCAGGATGGCGAGCGCCAGTTCGCCGTGCGCCGCAAGGGCGACGTGCAGCTGGTACTGGTGGGCTACAAGGTGCCGGCCGGCCTGCATCCGGATGCCGACCCGCTGCAGCTCATGGGCGAGATCGTCGGCGATACGCCGAACGGCCGCCTGCACAAGCTGCTGGTGGAAACGGGCAAGGCGGCGCAGGTGTTCAGCTTCGGCCAGACCGGCTACGCGCCGGGGCTGCAGATGTTCGGCGCCGTGGTCAAGGCCGGGCAGCCGGTGGAACCGGTGCGCGATGCACTGGTCGAGGCGGTGGAGGGTTTTGTGAAAACGCCGCCTACCGCCGAAGAAATGGAGCGTACCCAGCGCACCTTTGCCAACGGCATCGAGAAGGCGCTGAACGACCCGCAGCAGGTGGGCGTGGCGCTGTCGGAGCAGATCGCACTGGGCGACTGGCGCCTGCTGTTCCAGGGCCGCGACAGCCTGCCGAAGATCACCGCGCAGCAGGTGGCCGACGCCGCCGGGCGTTACCTGAAGCGCGACAACCGCGTGGTGGGCCTGTTCCTGCCCGAAGACGCGCCGCAGCGTGCCACGATCGGCGCGGCACCCACCGTGCAGGAAGTGATGAAGGACTACCAGGCGAAGGAGAGCGTGCTCACGTCCGAGAACTTCGATCCGGACCAGGATAACATCATGGCGCGCACGGAGCGCAGCAAGATCGGCGGCCTGCAGGTGGCGCTGCTGCCGAAGAAGAACCGCGGCGAGACGGTGTCGGTCGACCTGCGCCTGCACTGGGGCGACGAGAAGAACCAGTTCGGCAAGTCGATGGTTGCCGCGGTCACCGGCGAGATGCTCACGCGCGGCACCAGCCAGTACAGCCGCGCCCAGCTGGCGGACGCGATGTCGAA
>DASVVD010000054.1:0-5286 GCA_036386715.1 Pseudoduganella sp. | reverse complement strand
GTCGCTGCTGGTGATCACCGGCACCCGCACCGCACTGGGCGAAGCCGAGTTCGAGGCATGGGGCTGGCGCGTACCGTTCCTGCTGTCGGTCCTGCTGCTCGGTATCTCCGTGTGGATCCGGATGTCGATGAACGAGTCGCCCGCGTTCGCCAGGATGAAGGCCCAGGGCAAGACCTCGAAGGCGCCGCTGTCGGAAGCGTTCGGCCAGTGGAAAAACCTGAAGATCGTGATCCTGGCGCTGGTCGGCCTGACCATGGGCCAGGCCGTGGTGTGGTACACCGGCCAGTTCTATGCGCTGTTCTTCATGGAAAAGACGCTGATGATCGAGTCCGCCACGGCCAATATCCTGATCGCCATCGCGCTGCTGCTGGCCACGCCGTTCTTCGTTGTGTGGGGCGTGGTATCGGACCGGATCGGCCGCAAGTGGATCATCCTGGGCGGCTGCCTGATCGCCGCGCTGACGTATTTCCCGATCTTCAAGGCCCTGACGCACTACGGCAACCCGGCGCTGGAAACGGCGCAGACCAACTCGCCGGTGGTGGTGGTGGCCGATCCGGCATCGTGCCACTTCCTGTTCAACCCCACCGGCACGTCGAAATTCCCGTCGTCGTGCGACATCGCCACCGCCATCCTGTCGGCTTCGTCGGTGACTTACACCCGCCAGGACGCGCCGGCCGGCACGGTGGCGAGCATCCGGGTGGGCGACAGGGAACTGGCAGCGTTCAACGCCGTGATGACGGCCGACGGCCTGAATTTCGACGCCGCCAGCAAGGCGCGTGAGACCGCGTTCAAGGCCCAGGTCACCGGTGCCATCCGCGAAGCAGGCTACCCGGCCAAGGCCGATCCGGAGCGGATCAACCAGCCGATGGTGGTACTGCTGCTGTTCATCCTGGTGCTGTATGTCACGATGGTGTATGGCCCGATCGCCGCGATGCTGGTTGAAATGTTCCCGACCAGGATCCGCTACACGTCGATGTCGCTGCCGTATCACATCGGCAACGGCTGGTTCGGCGGCCTGCTGCCCACCACGGTGTTTGCGCTGGTGGCCTTCAAGGGCGACATCTATTACGGCCTGTGGTACCCGATTGTGGTGGCCCTGGCCACGTTCGTGATCGGCGCGCTGTTCGTGCGCGAGACCCGGGACCGCGACATCTACGCGGCGGACTGAGGAGCGGACCCGGCCGGCCCCGGATGGGCCGGATTGGTCCTGCAAAGCAGTATTTGCGTGACGGGCGGCGTACCGGCGCCGCTTTCTGCGAGGCCACCTGCGGGTGGCCTTTTTTTGACCTGTTGGGTATGCTGTCGCGATGACCGAACCCTCCCTGACGATCCGCCCCTTCGAGGCCGCCGAATGGCCGGCATGGCGCGCGTTGCGCCTGCGTGCGCTGGCCGACTCCCCCGATGCCTTCGGGGCCACGCTGGCCGACGCGCAGGCGCGCCCCGACGAAACCTGGCGGCAATTGCTGGCACAGGCTGTCGCATCGCCCGACCGCCTGCCGCTGCTGGCCGAGGTGGCCGGCATGCTGGCGGGACTAGCATGGGCGCACCACGAAGCAGGCATCGTGGTGCTTTATCAGGTGTGGGTGGCGCCGGAACATCGCGGCCACGGCATCGCCCATGCGCTGCTCACGCGGGCAGCGGACTGGGCGCGCGACCGCGGCGCGGCCGCGCTCGAACTGGATGTGACCGCGGGCGACACGCCGGCCATGCGGCTGTATCGACGGCTGGGATTCGAGAACGTGGGCGCCGCGGTGCCGATGGCGAACCGGAACGGGCTGCAGGAGCAGGCAATGCGCCTGCGCCTGGCCTAGTCGAACGGCAGCGCCGCCGCCGGCTTGTCACGTCGGCTTGTTACGCCAGCAGTTCGCGCAGCGCGGCCGTGAGTTTGTCGCAATCGGCGTCGGTGCCGATCGAAATGCGCAGGAACTGGTCGATGCGCGGTTGCCGGAAATGGCGCACGAGAATGGCGCGCTCGCGCAAACCGGCCGCCAGCGCTGCCGCATCGTGGCGCGGGTGGCGCACGAACAGGAAATTGGCCTTCGACGGCAGCACGTCGAAGCCCAGTGCGCCGAGGTCGGCGGCGAGCCGTTCACGGCTGGCGATGATGGCGGCCCGCGTCTGTTCGAACCAGGCCCGGTCTTCGAGCGCCGCCACGGCGCCCGCCAGCGCCACCTGCCCCAGCGGATAGCAGTTGAAACTGTTCTTCACCCGCTCCAGCCCGGCAACCAGATCGGCATGGCCGAGCGCGAAGCCGACCCGCAGGCCGGCCAGCGAACGCGATTTCGAGAACGTCTGGACCACCAGCAGGTTGTCGTAACGGTCGACCAGCGTGGCGGCGCTATCCGCACCGAAGTCGACATAGGCTTCATCGATCACCACCACCTGTTCCGAATGGGCCGCCAGCAGCGCTTCGATGCGGGCAAGCGGCAGCGCGTGGCCGGTCGGCGCATTCGGATTGGCCAGGATGATGGCGCCACATGGCTGGTCGTAAGCGGCGATGTCGACCTCGAACCGGTCGTCGAGCGGCACGGTGCGGTGGCGGATGCCATACAGGCTGCAATAGGTGGGATAGAAGCTGTAGCTGATGTCCGGCGACAGCAGCGGCAGTTCGTGGTTGAGCAGGGCCTGGAAGACGTGGGCCAGCACTTCATCCGAGCTGTTGCCGACGAAAACCTGGTCGCGCCGCAGGCCGTGGCTGGCCGCCAGCGCATCCTTCAGCGCCGTGCCGTTCGGATCGGGATACTTGCGCAGGGCGTCGCCCGCCGCCTCGCGCATGGCGGCCAGCGCCAGCGGCGACGGGCCGTACGGGTTTTCATTGGTGTTGAGCTTGACCAGGCCAGGCAGGTGCACCTGTTCGCCGGGCGTGTAGGGGGTGAGGCGGTGGACGACGGGGCTCCAGAAACGGCTCATTCGGTTTCTTTCAACGGCTACAGAATTGGAAAAGACAGTGGATACGACAGTGGGTACGGCTGGCGGCGCGGGATGGGCCGGGCCTGCCTTGGCGGCAGCCCGGCAGGCAGGCTGTCAGCGCAGGGCGCCGTCGACGATGCGCAGCGAGTAATCGGTGGCCTTGACATCCTTGGTCAGCGCGCCGATGGAAATGCGGTGCACGCCGGTTTCGGCGATCGCCCGCACGGTCTCGAAATTGATGCCGCCGGAAGCTTCCAGCAGCGCGCGGCCGCGGTTGGCCTGCACCGCCTGGCGCATCATGGCCAGGTCGAAGTTATCGAGCAGGATCGAGGTGGCGCCGGCCGTGAGGGCCTCTTCCAGTTCGGCCAGGTTTTCCACTTCGACCTGGATCGACGCGTTGCCGCCGATCCGCTTGGCGGCCACCAGCGCGGCCGTGATGCCGCCCGCCGCGGCGATGTGGTTTTCCTTGATCAGGATGCCGTCGTACAGCGCCAGCCGCTGGTTCTGGCCGCCGCCCACGCGCACCGCGTATTTCTGCGCCAGGCGCAGGCCCGGCAGTGTCTTGCGCGTGTCGAGGATGGCGGCGTGGGTGCCGGCGATCGCCTCGACGTAACGCCGGGTGGCCGTGGCCACGCCCGACAGCAGCTGCAGGAAGTTGAGCGCCGACCGTTCGGCCGTCAGGATCGCACGGGACGGACCGACCAGCGTGCAGACCGGCGTGTCGGCCTTCATCGCATCGCCTTCGGCGTAATGCCAGTCGATGCCGATCGCCGCGTCCAGCGCATGCATGATGCCTTCGAACCATGGCGCGCCGCACAGCACGGCGTCTTCGCGGACGATCACGCGGGCGGCCGAACGGCCCGCTTCCGGCACCAGCTGGCCGGTCAGGTCGCCGGGGCCGACGTCTTCCAGCAGCGCGGCAAGCAGGTTGGCTTCGAATGCCTGTTTCAGGGCCGCATCGAACGGCGCGAATGTGTTAATTAATGTGCTCAACTGCGGTCCTCAAAATGCGGTCATCGAATCGGATCCTTAAGCGGGTCCGATGCCGGAAAAGAGTTTTGCTTCCTGCGCGAGATCCGCGCCGGGGGCCACTTTGGCTTTTTTTGCCGCCGCAAAATCGAGCATGCGGTTGATCGAGACCTTGGCCTGCTCGCCCACCGCCGCGTCGACGTGGATTTCGTTGGACAGGTTTTCCAGCACGTCGGCCAGGTTGCGCAGGCCGTTCATCGCCATCCACGGGCAATGCGCGCAGCTCTTGCAGGTGGCGCTGTTGCCGGCGGTCGGCGCTTCGATGAAGATCTTGCCCGGCGCGGCCTGGCGCATCTTGTGCAGGATGCCGTTGTCGGTGGCGACGATGAACTTCGTGGCATCCATGCTGACGGCTGCGGCGATCAGCTGCGAGGTCGAGCCGATCACGTCGGCGTGATCGACCACGCCGGCCGGCGACTCCGGGTGCACCAGCACTTTCGCATCCGGGTGCTCGGCCTTCAGCAGGTCGAGCTCGATGCCCTTGAACTCGTCGTGCACCAGGCAGGAGCCCTGCCACAGCAGCATGTCGGCACCCGTCGCTTTCTGGATGTACGACCCCAGGTGCTTGTCCGGCGCCCAGAGGATCTTCTTGCCCTGCTCGTGCAGGTGCTTGACGATATCGAGGCCGATCGACGACGTGACCATCCAGTCAGCGCGCGCCTTCACGGCCGCGCTCGTGTTGGCGTACACCACCACGGTGCGGTCCGGGTGCTGGTCGCAGAATGCCGTGAATTCGTCGGGATCGCAGCCCAGGTCCAGCGAGCAGGTCGCGTCCAGGTCCGGCATCAGGATGGTCTTCTCCGGCGACAGGATCTTGGCGGTCTCGCCCATGAATTTGACGCCCGCGACGACCAGGGTCTGCGCCGGATGGTCGCGCCCGAAACGCGCCATCTCGAGCGAATCGGACACGCAGCCGCCGGTTTCCTCGGCCAGGTCCTGCAGGTCGCCGTCCACGTAGTAGTGGGCCACCAGGACCGCATTGCGTTCCCGCAGCAGCGTGCGGATACGCTCCTTGAGCAGGATTTTCTCGTCCGCCGCCACCGGTGCCGGCGTGCGCGCCCAGGCGTGGGCCACGCAGCTGCCGCCCTGTTCGTTATCGGCCAGCAGCGGCTTTTCGTACTCCACCGTCCTGACCGGGTTTTCCACGGAAATGGCTATGCTGTTCATCGCTTGATATCCTGGTCCGTCGTGATTAATTGATACCCTGGCTGCTCAGGTATTCCTCGTAGTTGCCGCGGAAGTCGACCACTTCGTTTTCCTTGATCTCGATGATGCGGTTCGCCAGCGACGACACGAATTCACGGTCGTGCGAGACGAACACCAGCGTGCCGGCATACTTGTCCAGCG
>DASVVD010000053.1:0-3721 GCA_036386715.1 Pseudoduganella sp. | reverse complement strand
AACGCGCCCATCGTGTAGCGCGCCGCCAGCAGCGAATTACCGACATGGTCCGGCAGCAGCGGGTCCTCGCGGCGGTGGTGCGCCAGCACCACGGCCAGCGCGCCCGGCGCATAGCTCACGGCACCGCTGACCACGCGCTTGCGGGTGGCGTCTCCGGCCACTTCGCCCGCGCCATAGGCCACTTCGGCCGACCATCCTGCCACCTTGGGCGTGCCGTACACCACGGCGTTGTCCATCCGGCGGTTGCCGGCGATGAGGTTCATGGCCTGCCCGGCAAGGCCGTCGCAGAACGGATCGGCCACGTCGCGCAGGGCCTTGTAGTACGGCGACAGCTGTCGGCCGGCACCCAGGCTGCCGAACGCGCCGCGCAGGCCCACCCAGGCCTGGCGGCCGAACAGCAGGCCGCCCTGGCCGGACGTGCCGGTGTCGATGTTGTAGCCGCCCTCCAGCACGAACTCGGCGGACAGGCCGCCGCCCAGGTCCTCGCTGCCCTTGAAGCCCAGCCGCGAGCCGGAAGCGACGCCACTGCTGAGCGCCGTGTGGCTGCCGGCCGGGCCGCCGTGTTCGACCACCAGGCCGGCGTCGGCCACGCCGTAGAGCGTGACCTGGGATTGTGCGAAGGCGGGCGCGCTGGCCAGTGCCAGCGCGGCGATGATTGCGTGTTTCATGGGGTCTCCGTATTGTTATTGGTTCAGGCGGCGTGGATGCGGCCTGGTTCGCTGTGTTCGTCGTGGGCAGGGGCAGGTTCGTCCAGCGCGCCTTCCCACTTGGCCACCACGGCGGTTGCCACGGCATTGCCGACAGCGTTGGTGGCCGAGCGGCCCATGTCGAGGAACTGGTCGACGCCCATCAGCAGCAGCAGCCCTGCCTCGGGGATGTGGAACTGGGTGAGCGTGGCGGCGATCACCACCAGCGACGCGCGCGGCACGCCGGCCATGCCCTTGGAGGTGAGCATCAGCAGCAACAGCATGGTGATCTGGGTGCCCATCGGCAAATCGATGCCGTAGGCCTGGGCGATGAACAGCACGGCGAAGGTGCAGTACATCATCGAGCCGTCCAGGTTGAAGGAATAGCCCATCGGCAGCACGAAGCTCGAGATGCGGCGCTGCACGCCGAATCTGTCGAGCGCCACCAGCAGCTTGGGGTAGGCCGCTTCCGAGCTGGCGGTGGAGAAGGCCAGCAGGAACGGTTCGCGGATCAGGCCGACCAGGCGGAACACGCGCGGCCCCAGCACCAGGAAGCCGGCGCCGATCAGCAGCAGCCACAGGCAGAACAGGCCCAGGTAGAAGCCGCCCATGAACTTGGCGAACGTGGCCAGGATGCCCAGGCCGTTGGTGGTGACGACCGACGCCATGGCGGCGAACACCGCCAGCGGCGCCATGTTCATGATGGTGCCGGTAATGCGCAGCATCACCTGCGCCAGTTCGTCCACCACGGCCAGCAGGCGCTTGCCCGATTCGCCCAGCGCGCCCAGCGCGGAACCGAAGAAGATCGAGAACACCAGCACCTGCAGGATCTCGTTGTTCGCCATCGCCTCGATCGGCGACTTGGGCACCACGTGCGTGATGAAATCCTTCAGCGTGAAGGCCGCGGTCTTCAGGCCCGTGGTGGCGTCGGCGGCGGGCAGCGGCAAGCCGAGGTTGGTGCCGAGTTGGAACAGGTTCGACAGCAGCATGCCCAGCGCCAGCGATGTCAGCGAAGCCAGCATGAACCAGCCGAACGCCTTCGCGCCGATGCGGCCGGCGGCCTTGCCGTCGGCCAGCGTGGCGATGCCGACCGTCAGCGTGGAAAACACCAGCAGGGCGATGATCATCTTGATCAGGCGCAGGAAGATGTCCGTCACCAGCGAAATGTGGCCGGAGATTTCCGTGGTGAGCTGCTTGTCGGGGAAGAGGGTGTGGCACGCATAGCCGACCGCGATGCCGAGCAGCATCGCGATCAGGATATAGAGTGTGAGAGGGCGCTTTTTCTGCATTGCAGTCTCCGTATTTTTAGAAACCGCGGTAAGCCACCGCGGGGATGGCTCCTCTATAGCAAGCGCTGTGCCTATCTCATTGGATAGGGCAAGTTGTTGTTTTTATTAGGGTATTTGTCGCGCGGGACGGGGAGTTGTCCAAAGAGTTGGACTGGGCCGGGTGGGCTGGTCCGGGAAGTTGGACGGTTGCAGGAAGGCGGGGCTGAGAAGATAATTCTAAGCAATAAAGCGGGTCGATAAGCTGTTGATGCTGCCAGACGTCACCGGAACCGCAAAGTTGGTCGGGACCCGGTCGATTTGCCGGGCACTAACGTGCCCGGCAGAGACACATCGATCGTTCTCCATCCTGATCACGAACGCAGCGAGGGACTCCGAAAGCGGTCCCTCGGAAATCAGTCCTTGCTCCGTACCTTGCTGTTTGCGTACACCCACGTGTATTCAGCGCCAAACAGGAAAATCTGGGCTGAATAGTAGAACCACGCGACGAGAATCACAATGGAGCCGGCTGCGCCAAAACCGGAAGCGACGCTCGATTTCGCCAGGTACAGGCCAATCAGTGATTTGCCTATGTTGAAGAGCAAGGCAGTTACCGCTGACCCCATCCACACGTCGTGCCAGGATATCTTGGCACTTGGCATGATCTTATAGATCATCGCAAACAGCACTGTAAAAATAGCTAACGTGGCAACGAAATTCAAACCATTGGCTATAACGCTTTCCGCTCCCGAACCAACGCCCAACCATTCGCCGGACGCTGCGAGCACGGCGCTGACGACGAGCGACATCATCAGCATGAAAGCAAGTCCCAGCACCAGGCCAAAGGATAGAACGCGGCTACGCAACCACCCCCATAGACCCGACGGTTTATTTTTTGCCGGCACCTGCCAGATGCGGTCCAGATCACTTTGCAGTTCGCTGAAAATCGCGGTCGCGCCCAGCAAGAGCAGAAACCCTCCAGTGATGCTGGCAACAATTCCTGTCGACGTTTCACGCGCAGCTTTCAGCAAGCCCTGCACGGCAGTCGCCCCTTCCTCCCCCATGATACTGCCAAGCTGCGTGATGATTGCACCTTGCGCCGCGTCCTGTCCAAATACCATGCCCGCAATCGCGATAACGATGACCAGCAAGGGTCCTAGCGAGAAAAGCATGTAATACGAAAGCGCAGCTCCCATGGTGGGTGCGTAGTCATCGATCCATGCATTGGCCGCCGCCCGGCATATTTGCCACTGCCTGCCAATCCAGCTTGCCGAGGTTTGTTCGAACGCCGGGCGAGGAGGCGTGCTTTGGGCTGGTTGAGCATCCTTCACATCGGATGGGTGGTCCTCCGAACGCGTCGGAACGACTGGTATGTCGTTTTTGATAGTGGACGCGTCGACCTTGGCGTTGCTGGTAGACGAAGCAAAAGACGCTGCAAGTGAAACAAACATACCAAGCATTTTCAGAATTTCGCCAGGAGCCTGGCTGGGCTCCGGTTCCGGTGCCGTATTGGATGGCGCGGCTTTCTTGCGCCTGACGAGCGCATAGCCCGCTGCCGCGATCCCTAACGCAGCCCCGCCAAGCACATAGGGAGAGGCGAGCATGCCCGAAGAGCTGGATTTCAAGACTTCGGATTCCTTATTCATCTGTAATTTAGCGGTGGCAATGCTGTTGTGGGCATCAAGCATTTCTGGGGCGGTATTGGTCATCTTTTCCTCATCGGATCGGCATCCACGCCGAAGCATCTTGTTGGGCGGCAAAAAACGGTTT
>DASVVD010000052.1:0-7357 GCA_036386715.1 Pseudoduganella sp. | reverse complement strand
GCCAACTCCCGCCGTTGTGGTAACCAGCTCCCGCTTGATCGCAGTGGATTTGCTCTGTGCGGTGAGAACGTTGTACGTCGACAGAGCCAGCGACAGCAAAATAACGCTACGGCCCACGTACGACAAACGCATTACATTTCGTGTGATCGTGGGCTGAGACCTGCCCGCCGAAGCCACAACTTCTGCGAACACCCGGTTCTGCTTTGATGCGGCAAGTTTTGCGAAGACCGCATTTTTTCCAAACAACTTTACTGACTTCTCGACGACCAGTGCATTCAAGCCACGTCCCTCGGCCTTCGTACGCTCGGCGAAAGCACGGGCAACGGGAGTGGTACGAACGGATGGCCAGATGATCGGCTTGGCACGGGTCATTGGTAGCAATGTCATCCCGGTCAGGCTGCCATCCGATGCAACGTTCACCATAGGTATGGGAGCCGTGAGGGAAACCCTCGCCCGCGACACGACAACCGGAACATTGACCTATGCAGCCGATGCGGCGGACAGCACGCTGTACCGCCTGTCGCCCGAATCATGTTTGAATTCCCGGTATCGCTGATTTCAACAGCGTCAAGGTCTGGACGACAGCCGGCGAGGGAGGATTTGGTGTGACATGGGAATCGGCTACAAGAGCAGTTGCCTAAATTACACTATCTTCATCAAGAGAAATGCACGTATCGTCGCGAATTTCATGCTAGCTGCCAGCGTATGCGGTGTTCGAGCCGGTGGAGACATTGATGCCAGAATTGGCCACTGAAGCAGCGTGCGTTGATGGCAAGCTGGATTGCAATTTCTGAGCGAAACAGAAATGGACCGAAAACAAAAAAGCCCACGAACCGGAATTCGTGGGCTTTCTCGATGAAATCTTGGTAGGCCGTGCGGGATTCGAACCTGCGACCAACGGATTAAAAGTCCGCTGCTCTACCAGCTGAGCTAACGACCCAAGGTAAAACAATTTAAAACAACAACGCGCCAGATACTGCAAGTGGTAGGCCGTGCGGGATTCGAACCTGCGACCAACGGATTAAAAGTCCGCTGCTCTACCAGCTGAGCTAACGACCCCCTGCAAAACTGAAACTATCTACTGCGCTGCTTCTTTCGAGTGGTAGGCCGTGCGGGATTCGAACCTGCGACCAACGGATTAAAAGTCCGCTGCTCTACCAGCTGAGCTAACGACCCTCCGAAAGAAGCGGGATTATAGGATGGCCCGGCCGTTCCTGTCAAATGCTTAGGAGCATCGAACCGTACAAATTTTGTTTGACCTTTTGCTCAGGTCGGGGGCAAGCCTTGCAAGCGATGGCTGGGCCCGTGTCCATGTCGGGGTGTGACCCCAGGGTGGACACGAACCCGGCCGTAGCCAGGCTTACTTGCCGCCCAGCCGCTCCTTGGCGGTCCGTGCCGCGGCGGTGTTCGGATAGGTCTTGATCAGCTCGTTCAGCGTCTTCTTGGCGTTGTTGACGGCCTTCAGCTCGGTCTGGCAGCTGGCGATGTTCAGCATCGCGTCGGCGGCCTTCGGGCTGTCCGGGTAGTTCTTCACCACGGCCTGCTGGGCCACGATGGCGGCCTTGCAGTCGCGGTTGGCATAGTAGGCGTTGCCGAGCCAGTACTGGGCGTTGGCGGCATAGGCCGAGCCGGGGTAGCGGCGCACGAAGCCCTGCAGCGCCGTGGCGGCGCCTTCGTAGTCGCCTTCCTTGAACTGCTGCATCGCGGCGTCGTAGGTGTTCTGCTCGGTCTGGTCCACCGAGGCGGTCTTGCCGTCGATCTCCACTTGGCGCGGCTCCAGGGCACGCAGGCGCTTGTCCATGTCGGCGTACAGGTCCTTCTGGCGCTTGGAGGCCACTTCGATCTCGTTCTGCAGCACTTCGACCTGGCCGCGCAGGCGGGCGATCTCCTGCATGGTCTGGTCGTGCTGGGCGAGCATGTCCAGCGTCGAGGTCTTGTCCGCCTTGGTATCCATGCGGGTGGCGAGATCCTTCGACAGCGCTTCCACCTTGGCCCGCAGGTCGAGGATCGCGCGGCGCGCCTCGTCGTCGTCGAACACGCCGGCGGAGGCATGCAGGGAAAAGGCGGCAACTGCCAGCGCGACAGCCGTCTTGGCGAATTTGATCATTTCTAAACGCTTTCAATGAAAAAAACGGGGCAGCGCGCAGTATAACTTGCGCGCTGCCCCGTTTCGGGTGTCCGAACCGGTGGATTCAGGAATTACTTGTAGACGATGTCGGCACGACGGTTCTGCGACCATGCCTCTTCGTTGCTGCCGGTTGCCTTCGGCTTTTCCTTGCCCAGCGAAACGGCTTCGACCTGTGCGTCCGACACGCCCAGCGCGACCAGCGAGCGCTTCACGGCTTCGGCACGCTTCTGGCCCAGGGCCAGGTTGTACTCGGCGCCGCCGCGTTCGTCGGTGTTGCCTTGAACCAGGATGTTGCGGCCGGTGTTCTTGGTCAGGTAGCCGGCGTGGTTCGACACCACCGACTTGCCGTCTTCGCGCACCACATAGCTGTCGAAGTCGAAGTACACGCTGCGCTGTGCCAGCACGCCTTGCGGATCGTCCAGCGGGTCGAGCGACTTGGTTTCCACCGGTGCCACGGAACGGGTGGTGTCGGCTTGCGGCGCGGTTTCGGTCGGCTTGCTTTCCACTACCGGTGCTGGCTCTGCAACCTTGACGGGGCTCGAGCAAGCTGCCAGCAGGGCGGCGCTGCTGATGATGAAGGCGATGCTTTTTACGTTACGCATGTTGATTTCTCCTGGTCGTTGTGAAAGGTCTTTACTGCCTGTTTTACTTCATGAAAGGACCCCAGGTGGGCTCCTTGATTGCACCGGCCTGAATGGTCAGGCGTTGCTTGACCCGGCCGTCCACCGACACCACCGCCAGGGCCTTGCGCCCGCCCGATTCGGTGGAGTACAGGATGTACTTGCCGTTCGGAGCGAAACTGGGGGCCTGGTCGTTGCTGTTGTCCGACAAACGTAGCTCCTGGCCGCTTGCCAGATCCATCACGTAGAGCTGGAAGTTGCCGTTGCGCCGGGAAATATAGGCCAGCGTCTTTCCATCCGAGGAAAGGCGCGGGCTGATGTTGTAGGTGCCCTTGAAGGTCACGCGCTGGGCATCGCCGCCGTTCACGCTCATGCGGTACACCTGCGGGCCGCCGCTGCGGTCGCTGGTGAAGTAGATCGACTGGCCGTCCGCGGAGAACTGCGGTTCGGTATCGATGCCGCTGCTGTTCGAGATACGGCGGATGCCGCCGCCGTTGCTGTTGGCGATGTAGACCTGCGTGTTGCCGGTCTTCGACAGTGCCAGCGCGATGCGGCTGCCGTCGGGCGACCAGGAGGGCGCCGAATTGCTGCCGCGTTCGTTGGCGATCACGGTGCGCTGGCGCGTGATCAGGTTCTGCACGTAGATCACCGGCTTCTTCTGCTCGAACGACACATAGGCCACCTTGGTGCCGTCCGGCGACCACGACGGCGAAATGATCGGCTCGTTCGACGACAGCG
This sequence comes from Pseudoduganella sp., assembly GCA_036386715.1. Classification (GTDB taxonomy): domain Bacteria; phylum Pseudomonadota; class Gammaproteobacteria; order Burkholderiales; family Burkholderiaceae_D; genus Rugamonas. The sequence continues at coordinate 3,871 of DASVVD010000052.1, read as the reverse complement.
CCAGTTGCACGTTCTCGCCGTCGGCATCGGCCACTTCCAGGCGGTACGAGCGGCCCTGCTGCGTGACGTAGGCGATGCGGGTGGCGAAGATGCCGCGCACGCCGGTCAGCTTTTCATAGATGTCGTCGGCGATCTTGTGGGCCGACAGGCGCGTGAACTGCGCCGGCGCCTGCTGGTCCAGTTGCGACAACTTGCTGTTCTGGATCGTCGACATCAGCTTGTAGCGCACGTCGTACGTGCCGTTGGCCTGCTTCTGCACGGTGCCGATCACCAGCGCATCGGCGCCGCGCGCCTTGTAGGAAGAAGCGTCGACGTTCATGTCGGTGACGGTGCCGGCATCGATCACCTTGAAGGCGCCGCTGCGCTCCAGGTCGGTCTTGATGACGGACGAGATCTGCGTCGGCGACTGGCCTTCGTCGACAAAGGCGGCCACGGCCACGGGAATCTGGTTGCTGCCGACGCCGGAAATCTCCACGCGCAGTTGCGCCTGGGCGGTGAGGCTGGCCAGCATGCCGGCGGTGAGGAACAGGGTATTGAGTTTTTTCATGTTTCGCGTCAAGGCAAGTCTTTCAAATTAAAGTTGGCGTTGATATCCCGCTCCACCGTGCCGTCTTTCTTTTTCGGCAGAGGCGACGATTTGTTGATCGCGTTCTCCACGGCGGCATCGTAGGCGGGAATTCCGCTGCTCTTGATCTTTCGGACCGAAATGATCTCCCCAGTCGGCAATTGCGAAATCTTGAACTCGGCACGCGGATTGCCCGGAACGTCCTGGCTGCCCGCATAGCTGATATTGCTCTTGATCTTGGCCGTGATGGCGGCCACGTAGCCACTGTCCATGCGCGGCGCGGTCGATTTCTCGGCCGTGCCGCTGCTGCCGCCGGCGGCGCCGGTAATGCGGCGCATTTCCTCGGCGCGCATTTTCGCCAGGCGATCGCCTTCCTTCTTCTCGGCGGCTTTCTTCTCGGCCAGCTGCTTCTTCTTCGCCTCGTCGTCTTTTTTCTTTTTCTCGGCCGCTTCCTTCTGCTCTGCCAGGCGGCGTTCTTCTTCTTTTTCCTTCCGGGCTTCTTCCTTCGCCTGTTCCTTCTTTTCTTCTTCTTTCTTCTGCTTCTGCTCGGCGAGCTTGCGCTCCTTCTCATCCTCGAGCTTCTGCTTGCGCTTTTCCTCGGCCTTTTCTTCGGCGAGGCGCTTTTCCTGTTCCTTCTTCTTCTCGCGTTCCTTCCTGAGCGCGATCTCCGGATCGGGCTTTGGCGGCGTCACCTCCTTCGGCGGCGGCGGGGCCGGCTTGGGGGCAGGGGGCGGCGGTACCGGCTCCGGCTTTGGTTCCGGGGCAGGCTTTGGTTCAGGCTCGGGCTCAGGTTCCTCGGCGGGCGGCGGCGGCGGTGCCGCCTGCTGCGTCGTCAGGTCCCACACTTCCGCTTCCACCGCCACCGGCTGGGTGTTTTGCCAGTTGATGCCAATCACCAGGAACAGCACCAGCAGCGCGTGCACGGCCAGCGCGAGACCGAACGCGCGCCAGCCGCTGTCATGCCGGGGTACCCGGTAAGGGCCACCGGTGTTTGCTTCATTCGTCGCCATGCGTTACTTCGTCGCCAGACCGACGCGGTTGATGCCCATCTTTTTCGCTTCGGAAATCAGCTGGATCACATCGTCGTACTTGCTTTCCTTGTCGCCCGCGATCAGCACCGGATAATCGGGATTGTCCTCATGCAGCGCTGCCAGCTTGCGCACCAGCGCATCGCGGTTCGGCGCCGTTTCGGGCGCATCGGCATTCTTGCCCGCGATGCCGATCGACAGCGCACCATTGGGCTTGATCGTGACCTGGATATACGCATCCGGCGGGCGCACCGATTTTTCCGCGTGCGGCAGGTCGATCGAGCTCGGGTTGTTCGAGCTCGGCATCACCATGAAAATGATCAGCAGGCAGAGCATCACGTCGATATACGGCACGACATTGATCTCGGCTTTCAGCTTGCGGCCGCGGCCGCCACGCATGCTGCTGTTGAAGGAAGAAGCCATCGTGGTCTCCGTTCGCTTTAGCGCGCCTGGCGCTGCAGGATATTCGAGAACTCCTCGACGAAGCTTTCAAAGCGGATCGCCAGGCGGTCGATGTCGTGGGAGAACCGGGTGTAGGCCACCACGGCCGGGAGGGCCGCGAACAGGCCGATCGCGGTGGCGATCAGTGCCTCGGCAATGCCCGGCGCTACGGCCGACAGCGTGGCCTGCTGCACATTGGCCAGGCCGCGGAACGCGTTCATGATGCCCCACACGGTGCCGAGCAGGCCGATATACGGCGACACGGAGCCCACCGAGGCCAGGAACGCCAGGTGCGATTCCAGCACATCCATCTCGCGCTGGAACGCGGCGCGCATGGCGCGGCGGGCGCCATCGAGCAGTGCGCCGGCGTCGAACGTTTCGCGGCTGGCCGCCACGGCCTGCTTGCCCTTGATGAATTCGCCCATGCCCGCTTCGAAGATGCGCGACAGCGCGCCATTGTTGGCGCGGTTGCTGCCGGCGGCCTGGTACAGCTGGTGCAGGTTGCCGCCGGCCCAGAAGGTTTTTTCGAAATCGACCGTCAGGCGGCGCGCGGCGCGCACGTCGAACCATTTCTTGAAGATGTAGGTCCAGCTGACGATGGAGAGGCCAAGCAGCAACGCCATGATCAGCTGAACGATCAGGTGCGCGTTGGAGATGAGGGCAATGAAGGAAAGGTCTTGGGACTCGTTCATTTATAAATTAGTTACAATGGTGAATGCTGGCAAAGGGTCCGGACAAAACTGCTGCCCGTATGAATCAAGTTCGTGTATGAGTCAAAGTCGTGAGTCAAAGTGCGCCTGGGCTAAACCTGCCGTAAAACGCCGCGCCGGCCCGCTCAGCCCACGTAGGCACGCATGCGTTCGGTAACGGCGTCGGGCAGTGCGCGCGGGCGCAATGCGGAATCGACGCAGCCGACCTTGACATGCGCAGTGTTGAGCAGGGTCGAGCCAAGCCAGGCCTGCTGCCGGAACACGACGGAAGCGCGGCCCAGCTTCTCGATGACCAATGTTAAGTGTAGAGCATCGTCCAGTCGGGCAGGCGCATGATAGTCCGCGCTCACATTTTTTACCACGAACATCGCGTCATGCTCTGCCAGCAGCTTTTGCTGGCCAATGCCGATTTCGCGCAACCATTCGGTGCGCGCACGTTCGAAGAACTTCAGGTAATTCGCGTAATAGACGATGCCGCCGGCGTCCGTATCCTCGTAGTAGACACGAACCTCCCAGGTGAACTCTGCAGCCATGGTGGTATTGATACAAGTGTTATTAGGCAACATTCTACGTCATTTGACACAGGCCGTTGCCAAAAGTTTGCTGACCTTTTGAAAAGCTGATCAGTAAAACAAATTCGCTGCTGCCAACCAATACCTGTAACAATCGCTTACGAATGGTGCCCTTTGGCAATTTTTTTGCCGGGCAGGCACGCTCGTCAGGCGTGCTGTTCACACGCGCTTGATCGCCAGCGGTCCGGCCGCCTGGCACGTCGGCATCAGCTCGATCATGTTGACGTTGACATGCGGCGGCAGCGTGGCGATCCAGTAGGCGGTCGCGGCGATGTCGTCCGCCGTCAGCGGCGTGGTGCCTTCGTAGACCTTGGCGGCGCCGGCGTCGTCGCCCTTCAGGCGCACGTTCGAGAACTCGGTGCCGCCGCACAGGCCCGGCGCGATATTGGTGGCGCGCACGCCGGTGCCCACCAGGTCGGAGCGCAGGTTCAGCGTGAACTGGTCGACGAATGCCTTGGTGGCGCCATACACATTGCCACCGGGATAGGGGAAGCGGCCGGCCACCGAACCCAGATTGATGATCAGGCCGGTATTGCGCTCGACCATGCCGGGCAG
>DASVVD010000051.1:0-7858 GCA_036386715.1 Pseudoduganella sp. | reverse complement strand
CCGGAACAGCGGCTTGCCGGCGATCTTGGCGACCGCGTCCCACACCGCCATGTCGATCGTCCCAACCGCCACCGAGCGCTCGCCATGGCCGCCCGGCTTCTCGTTGGTGAACATGCAGTTCCAGATCCTGTGCGGATCGAGGTTGGTGCCGACATCGTCGACCAGCGAGGCAGGGTCGGCTTCCATGATGCGCGGGATGAAGCGCTCGCGCATCAGCTTGCCCTGGCCATAGCGGCCGTTGGAATTGAAGCCGTAGCCGATTACCGGCTTGCCGTCGCGGATCACGTCGGTGATTACGGCGACCAGGCTCAGGGTCATCTTGCTGAAGTCGATGTACGCATTGCGGATCGGCGAGCTGATGGGGAGGGTTTGTTCACGGATTTCTACGATTCTCATGGGAGTCTCCTGGAAGCGTCGCTTTGTCTTGGCTGCGACAGGTATCGGGAAACGTAGGTTAATCCCGGAAAGGCGGCTTATAATTTTCCAGGATTGATTTTAGAAGTGAAAAAAAGTGAAGAATGACCTGACTTCGGACATGCATCTCTTCGTGTTGATCGCACGGCTGGGCAGCCTGGCGGCTGCCGCCCGGGCAGTCGACCTGACCCCTCCCGCCGCGACCAAACGGCTCGCCGCACTGGAGAGCCGGCTGGGTGTGCGGCTGCTGAACCGCACCACCCGCAGCCTCAGCCTGACAAGCGAGGGCGAGACGTACCTCCAGCATGCGACCCGGATCCTGACCGACGTCAAGGAGATGGAAGATGTCGTTTCACAGGGACGCGCGGTGCCGCGTGGCCTGCTGCGGGTGAATGCGACCCTCAACTTCGGCCGCACCTCCATTGCACCGCTGGTATCGGAATTCGCCAGGCGCTATCCAGAGGTCGAGGTGCTGGTCGAGGTGACCGACAGGCCGGTCGACCTGGTGGAGAGCGGCTTCGACCTCGCCGTGCGGTTTGGCGACCTGCCCGACAAACGGCTCAGCGCGCGCCGCATCATGTCGAACCGGCGTTTCCTGTGCGCCTCGCCGGCCTACCTGGAAAGCCAGGGAACGCCCCAGGCACTGGCCGACCTGGCCGATCACCGTTGCATCATCCACCGCCAGAATGACGACGCCTACGGGATCTGGCGCTTCCTGCACCACGAACACAGCGAGGTGGTGAAGGTCCACGGCATGTTGTCCAGCAACGACGGCGATATCGTGCTGGGCTGGGCCCTGGATGGACACGGCATCCTGATCCGCTCGGAATGGGACCTGGCCAAGTATCTCGACAGCGGGCGCCTGCGGATCGTCCTGCCGGATTTCACGCTGCCTTCGGCGGACCTGTATGTCTACTACCCCGAGCGCCGTAACCTGCCGCTCCGGGCGCGGGCGTTCATCGACTTCCTCGCCGGGCACTTCAAGACGGCACTCGACAATCGCGGCAGCCCTGTCCAGGAGCATATCAAGCCCAGGTCGCGTTCACGCAAGGCGCCACTGTGACCGGAGTCCTGGCATGGCCTCATGAAGGGCAATCATGAATGCCTGTTGAATTACCCCATCCGAATTTGTATGCTGCAGGCAGCGGCAAGACCCTCATGGCCGCTCTTCCAGATGCCGTGACAACCCGACAGGACCGACCAGTGGCGCGTGAAAACATCAACGATATCCTCGTCTTCATCGCGGTGGCCCGCGAACGCAGTTTTACGCGGGCCGCGGCAAAACTGGGCATGACACAGTCCGCGCTCAGCCATATCATGCGCTCGCTCGAAGCGAGGCTGGGCGTGCGCCTGCTGACGCGGACTACCCGAAGCGTCTCCCCTACCGAGGCCGGCGAGCGCCTGCTGCAGAACGTGGCGCCGCGCGTCGAAGAGATCGAGGCCGAGATCGCAGCCATCAGCGACATGGGCGATACGCCGGCCGGCACCGTCCGGATCACGGCGATCGACAGCGTCATCGACAAGATCCTGTGGCCGCGGCTGGCGCCGATTTTGCCCAGGTACCCCGACCTGCATGTCGAGTTCAATTCCGATTACCGGATGGTCGATATCGCGGCCGACCGCTTCGACATCGGCGTACGCTACGGCGACCAGGTCGAGAAGGACATGGTCGCCGTTCGCCTGACGCCCGATGTGCCGACCATGATTGTAGGGTCGCCCGGCTACTTCGCGTGGCACACCGAGCCCACCACACCGCAGGAGCTCATGAAGCACAATTGCATCACCCTGCGCACGGTCGGCAATGGCGGAATCTATGCCTGGGAGCTGGAGCGGGACGGCAAGCCGGTCGAGGTACGGGTGCGCGGGCAGGCGGTGTTTACCACCGGCTACCACATGGCAAACGCCGCGGTCAGCGGCTGCGGCCTGGCTTTCCTCACCGAGGACCTGGCCGCGCCCTACCTGGCGGATGGCCGGCTGGTGAGCGTGATGGCGGACTGGTGCCCGAAGTTCCCGGGCCTGCACGCCTACTATCCAAGCCGGCGGCATTCCTCGCGTGCACTCGGCCTGGTTATCGACACCATCCGGCACAAGGGCTAGCGCACCTGGCGATGGCAGCCCACGTCGGTAAAAAGCCTTGTCGACTAACCTTGTCCATAAGCCTTGTCGGGCCAGGCCGCTCCGCTGCTCGAGCCAGGCGGATTCACGGCGGTTACACGCATCGCCTTCAGTCCGGCAAAAGAAAAAGGGCTACACGCCGAAGCCTGTAACCCTTTGTCTTTACTGCTGAATCTTGGTGCCGCTGACCGGAATCGAACTGGTGACCTTCGCATTACGAATGCGCTGCTCTACCGACTGAGCTACAGCGGCTAAACCTGTAAAACGGCCTAACCTGTCTTCCGCCTCAGATGAACCGCAGCGAAAGAGGCCACATTATAGCAACCGTTTCCACGGTTGACTAGGGCCTCTTCGGGAAAACTTGCCGGAGCCCTTACACGGCGCCCGAATGGTGGTAGCCGGTCACCAAGGCCACCTCGTCGCGCGAGCCCAGGAATACCGGCACACGCTGGTGCAGCGCGGTCGGCACGATGTCGAGGATGCGGTGCCTGCCGTCGGTGGCCATGCCGCCGGCCTGCTCGACGATGAACGCCATCGGGTTCGCTTCATACATCAGGCGCAGCTTGCCCGGCTTGCTCGGGTCGCGCACGTCGGCCGGGTACATGAAGATGCCGCCGCGGTTCAGGATGCGGTGCACATCGGCCACCATCGAGGCGATCCAGCGCATGTTGAAGTCGCTGCCGCGTGCGCCGGCGCTGCCGGCCAGCAGCTCGCCGATGTAGCGCTGCACCGGCGGCTGCCAGTGGCGCTGGTTCGACATGTTGATGGCGAATTCCTTCGTCGTTACCGGGATCTGCATGTTGCGCTGCGTGAGCACCCACGATCCCATCTCGCGGTCCAGCGTGAAGCAGTTCACGCCGTTGCCGGTGGTCAGCACCAGCATGGTCTGCGGGCCGTACACCGCATAGCCGGCGGCGACCTGCTTCGTGCCGGGCTGCAGGAAATCCTGCTCGGTCGGCGTGGTCATGCCTTCCGGCGCCTTCAGCACCGAGAAGATGGTGCCGATCGAGACGTTGACGTCGATGTTCGACGAGCCATCCAGCGGATCGAACACCAGCATGTATTCGCCCTTCGGATAGCGGTTCGGGATCAGGTGGATCGACTCCATCTCTTCCGATGCCATGGCGGCCAGGTGGCCGCCCCACTCGTTCGCTTCCAGCAGGATCTCGTTGCTGATCACGTCGAGCTTCTTCTGCACTTCACCCTGCACGTTCTCGGTCTCGAGCGCGCCCAGCACGTCGCCCAGGGCGCCCTTGCCCACGGAATGGGCGATCGTCTTGCACGCCCGCGAGACCACCTCGATGAGGAGGCGCAGCTCGGCCGGAATGGTGTTGTGCTCGCGCTGTTCCTCGACGAGGTGTTGGGTAAGGCTGATACGTTTCATGGATTCCCTTGGTTTTTGAATGAATTCTTTGAGTTCCTGCCGCTGCTCCCGGGCTTGGGCCCGGTCAGTTCGCCAGCGCCTTCGAAACGACTTCCATCACGTCGTTCGACAGCTTCGTTGCGCCGGCCACCTGCTCCAGCGCATGGCGCATATTGCCCTGCAGGTCCGGTGCATAGCGGCGCCAGCGGTCCATGCTGCGCGCGAAGCGCGCCGCCAGCTGCGGATTGAGCGCATCGAGCTTGGCCACGTGCTCGGCCCAGAACTCGTAGCCGCTGCCATCCGGCGCGTGGAATTGCGAAGGGTTGGTGTTGGCAAAGCTGAACAGCAGGCTGCGCGCGCGGTTCGGCGTGCGCAGCGTGAAGGCCGGGTGCTGCATCAGTTCGCGCACGCGCGCCACGTTCGTGGTGGGCGCGCTGGCCTGCATCGCGAACCACTTGTCGACCACCAGCGCCTCGCCCTTGAACTGGTCGTAGAACGCCTGCAGCGGTGCCTCCACCTCGGCGCCGCTGTGGATCAGCGCGGCCAGTGCCGCGGCGCGGTCCGTCATGTTGGTGGCTTCGTCGAACTGCTGCCGCGCGAGGTCGAGCGTGTAGGAATCCGGCGCGGCCAGCAGGTAGGCCAGCGCCAGGTTCTTCAGGGCGCGCTTGCCGGCCGAGACGGCATCCGGGCTGTAGGGCCCCGGCGTCTGGTTCGCCGCGATCGCATTGAGCAGCTCGCTGCGCAGCATGACGGCGATGGTCCTGCGCATGAACTGGCGCGCCTGGTGGATCGCCTGCGGATCGACCACTTCCATCTGGTCGGCGATCACCGATTCGGACGGCAGGGTCAAGGCCTGCTCTCGGAACGCTGCGTCCAGCGTATCGTCCAGCAGCAGCGCGCGCTGCGCGGCAACGAACGTGTAGTCGAGGTCGAGCAGCTTGCCTTCCTGCACGGCGGCGGTCAGCTTCAGCAGCCGGGCCATGGCCAGGCGCTGGCCGGCTTCCCAGCGGTTGACCGGGTCGCTGTCGTGGCGGAACAGGCGCAGCAGCTCCTCGTCGGTGTACGGGTATTCGAGGATCACCGGCGCCGAGAAATCGCGCAGCAGCGACGGGGTCGGTGCTTCGGCGATGCCGTCGAACGTAAAGACCTGCTGCGCCTCGGTCAGTTCCAGTACCGTCGTGGTATCCCCGGCCGGGTTCAGCGGCAGGTCGCAGCCGTTGCCCGACAGCAGGCCCATGGCAACGGGAATATGGAACGGCAGCTTTTCCGGCTGGCCCGGCGTGGGCGGGCAACGTTGTGACAGCGTCAGCACGTAGCGCTGCGCCGCGGCGTCGTACTCGCCACGGGCGGTAACGACCGGCGTGCCGGCCTGGCTGTACCAGCGTTCGAACTGCGCCAGGTCGCGGCCGTTCGCGTCGGCCATCGCGGCGCGGAAATCGTCGCACGTGACGGCCTGTCCGTCATGCCGCTCGAAATACAGGTCCATGCCCTTGCGGAAACCGTCGCGGCCCAGCAGGGTCTGGTACATGCGCACGACTTCGGCGCCCTTCTCGTACACGGTTACCGTGTAGAAGTTGTTGATCTCCACGAACGAGTCGGGGCGCACCGGGTGCGCCATCGGGCCGGCGTCTTCCGGATACTGGGCCTGGCGCAGCGTGCGCACCTGGTCGATGCGGGTCACGGCGCGGCCGGTATCGGTGCCGATCATGTCGGCCGAGAATTCCTGGTCGCGGAACACCGTGAGGCCTTCCTTGAGCGACAGCTGGAACCAGTCGCGGCAGGTCACGCGGTTGCCGGTCCAGTTATGGAAATACTCGTGGCCCACCACGGCTTCGATGCCGGCAAAGTCCACGTCGGTGGCGGTGGCCGGGTTGGCCAGCACGAACTTGGTGTTGAAGATGTTCAGGCCCTTGTTTTCCATCGCGCCCATGTTGAAGTCGCCCACGGCAACGATCATGAAGCGGTCCAGGTCCAGTTCCAGGTTCCAGCGCTCTTCGTCCCAGCGGATCGAATTCTTCAGCGACTGCATCGCATAGTCGGTCTTGTCGAGGTTGCCCTCTTCGACCCACACCTGCAGCAGCGCCTCGCGGCCGTCGGCCAGCTTGAAGGTTTCTTCCTGGCAGACCAGCCGGGCTGCCACCAGCGCGAACAGGTAGGAAGGCTTCTTGAACGGATCTTCCCACTTGGCGTAATGGCGCCCGTCGTCGAGGTCGCCCTGTTCGACCAGGTTGCCGTTCGACAGCAGTACCGGGTATTTTTCCTTGTCGGCGCGCAGCATGACGGTGAACTTCGCCATCACGTCCGGACGATCCGGGAAGAAAGTGATGCGGCGGAAACCTTCCGCTTCGCACTGGGTATAGAAACTGCCGTTCGATACGTACAGGCCGGACAGCGTGGTGTTTTGTTCCGGCGCGCACGTGGTTTCGATTTCCAGCACCACATTTAACGGCGCCTTCTTGATGGTCAGCGTGTTCGCCCCCAATATGTACTGGCCGGGGTTCAGCTCGGTTCCATTCAGCCGGAGCGCCACCAGCTCGATATCCTCGCCGTGCAGGACGAGGTCGCGCTCGTTTTTCATGCCCTTGCTGTCCGGGTTGTGGCGCAGCGTGATCCGGTTGGCAACAATGGTGCGGGCGGGGTCGAGGTCGAAGCCCAGTTCCACGGTTTCAACCAGGTAGCTGGGCGGCGTGTAATCCTTGCGATAAATCGTCTGCGGGCTGTCGGTTCTCATGGGGCCTTCACCTTCGTTGCGGACAAAAGGCTATTTTACCAATACCGTGCCGGCGCAACGCGCATTTGCAGGCGATTTCCGGACACTCCGGCACCGTTCGTTTCAGCTTTCCACGCAGCCGTAACATTCTGTAATAATCAGGCGATGCAATCCGGGTGGTCATACACTGTACGTGGGGCAATACCTTTTTCTGGGAGTAGATCATGAAATCCTTAGGCCTCCTTGTCGCAGCAGGCAGCCTCCTGCTCGGCGGGTGCGCAACCACCATCCGCAGCGATGTCACGGTATTCCACCAGTGGCCGGCGCAATTGCAGGACAAGACATATGTGTTCGGCACGACCGCGCCGAGCGAGGATACGCTGGAATACCGCAGCTACCAGGGCCTGGTGGCGAACGAGCTGAACAGGCTGGGCTTTGCCCAGGCCGGTTCGCCGGAGGCGGCCAAGCTGCGTGTCGACATGGCATTCTCGACCATCGACCGGCCGACCCGCGTGCTGCAGGCGGTCGATCCGTTCTGGGCCACCGGCGGCCCGTACTGGGGCGGCATGTATGGCGGCTGGCCATACCGCGGCGGTTTCTACGGGTCACGTTACCGCTACCGCTACTATGGATTCCGCCCGTACTACGATCCATGGATGTATGGCCCGACCGAGTACCGCGAAGTGATCCGGCATAACTACGAGCGCAAGCTGAACGTGTCGATCGCCGACAATACCGGCAAGAAGCTGTATGACGTGACGGTGCAGAACACCAGCAATCGGCAGTCGACCCCGGCCGTGATGCCGCTGCTGGTGCAGAGCGCGTTCACCGGGTTCCCGGGCGAGAACGGCAAGGCCAGGCAGGTGGACCTGGAGCTGCAGTAAAAACCGGGACTGTCCGGATTGCCGGACCGCCTGGTTTCAGGCAACTCCCCGGGACCGGCCCGGCCGCTGTCCCGCCCTCCGTCTATCGGGATCCCGCCGACTGCTTCAGGTCGCCCTCGATGACCTCCCGGAACGCCGCCGTTCGCCACTCGAGGGCCGTGACGGCGATATCCGGCCGATAGAATTCGCCATTGCCGCGCGGCCGGTCGACATACAGCTTGACGGGCACGATGACCCGCGCCAGCCCGCCAGGCAGGTAGTGCGAGCGCACTTCCATGTAGGTGGAATCGGCCGAACTGGGCGCACCGATCAACCTGGTGTTCGGGAACAGTTTGAACACGTCCACCGCATCCAGGCACGCGCTGGCGCAGT
>DASVVD010000050.1:0-2009 GCA_036386715.1 Pseudoduganella sp. | reverse complement strand
ATTATTTCCGCTTCGGCCGCTGACCTGGCGTATCAATCGATGATGCGCAGGTGGGCGATCTCCGCGAGTGCCGCGTCCAGGTGGTGGCTTTCCGCTTCGGACGTGGCGGTGATGAAGCCGCGCGCATAACTGAGGTCGTCCGACGGCGCGCGCCCTTCCAGTCCGGCCAGCAGGTTGCCGGCCACGGCCAGGTCGTTCAGCAGGCCGAGCTTGTCCTGCAGGGCGGACAGCGAGCGGATATATTTTTTCACCGGCCGGGCGGGCAGCAGGTCGTTGAAGAATTCGGCCGCATAACGCGCCTTCTTCGCGGCGATGCGCACCCGGTGACGCGCCGCCGGATCGTTTTCGTCGAGCGCGCCGATGCGTTTGTGCAGGCGGCGCTGGGCCTTGCGCAGCAGTGGTTCCATGCTCACCTGCGCGCGCGATGCCAGTGGCGACGCCTTCGGCAGTGCCTCGCCGTCACGCCAGCCCCTGCCATGGAACCAGCCGTTCAGTTGCAGCACCAGCCGGGTGTAGCGGGGCTGGTACAGCGTCTGCACCAGCGTGCGGTGCAGTTCCTGGGCGCGCTGTTCGGCGATGGCGCGCAGGGTGCCCACGTCCAGGCCCGTGATGCGCGGCAGCGTGGCGCCGGCCAGCACGTCCCAGTCGCGGGCGGCGCCGAGTTCGCCCGCGAGCCAGTCGAGGCTTTCTTGCATCGCTGCCGGCAACGGCGCGAACTCCTCGAACATGCCGAGCAGCGCGCGCAGCCGGCGCAAGCCCACGCGCATCTGGTGCAGGCTTTCCACGCTGCCCTTCAGCACGCCGGGCACGTTGGCTTCCAGCTGTTGCAGGCAGTTCAGGCCCATGCACTGCAGCGCTTCTTCCAGGCGCATCTTCTTCGTCAGGTGCACCGGGACTGCCTTCACGGGGGCCGGCGGCCCGATGTCGAGCAGCGCATAGCCGCGTGCGGCCTTGCTGTCGTTGGCGATCTGCAGCGGAATATCCTTGTGCAGGGACAGCGCCAGGTCGAACAGCTGCGTGGGGTCGCCCCGCTTCAGTTCGAATTCCAGCTCGCCGATCGGTGCATTGCGCCCGCCGGCATGGATGTCGCCGGCATCGAGCACGCACTCGACCTGCCGGCCATCGGGCAGCAGGATGTTCCATTTGGTACGGCGCGTGGTGTTGTTGAACACCGGCCGCAGGTTGTTGACGATATCGGGTGAGCGCAGCAGCTCGGCGATGCGTTTCGCCTTGACCTGGCGCGCCGCCTGTTCAGGCTCCGGCTCCGGTCCGGACAGTGCGCATTCCCATTCGCCGCGCTCGTGCAGTCCGGCCGAGCCGGCGGACGCCGTCTTGACCGTCTGCAGCCACGGATCGTTATCGGCCCGCACGCGCAGCGTCAGGCCGTTGTTCCACAGGTCCAGCTTGGGCGTGTCGTAGTAGGTATCGCGCAGTGCGTGTTCCTCGGGCGTGGCGATCGCCAGTTCGGCAAGCAGCGCGTGTTCGCGCAGCTTCGCCAGGTCGCGCTGGGCGACTTTCAGCTTCAGTTCCGTTTCCATTCGGTTCTCCATTCTGTGGCGGACGCCGCGGCGTCGAATCGCCGCGGCGGTAGCGGCATTGGCAGGCATGAGCGGTAGCTCGTGGGTCCGACTATACAAGTTAGCAAGCTCTGCCGTCGCACGGCCGGGCGGCGAAGGTATCGCTCGTCATGGTGCGGTCACACTGCTGGATTACGATGTGCAATCTATGTTCCATTTTCGCCATTCCGCGCGGTTTGCCCCGCATTCCTGGCTGCCCGCGTTCTGGCCCCTGCTGGCCGTGCTGGTAACGGCCTTGTACTGGTTCGCGATGGGCGCGCAGATCGGGCACGACCGCCGGCTTGCCGAACGGGATGCGGCGCGGGAAGTGCGTTCCTATGCCGAGGCATACGAGCAATACCTGACGCGCTCGGTCGGTCAATTCGAGGGGGGCGCCGTCCAGCTCAAGCATGCATGGGAACAGGCCGGCGGCGACCTCGACCTGGCGGCCCT
>DASVVD010000049.1:0-2072 GCA_036386715.1 Pseudoduganella sp. | reverse complement strand
CGTCGAGAGCCACCGCCGCGCCGCGGCCGCCGCGCAGGCCGGCTACTTCCAGCGCGAGATCGCCGCCGTGCCGGTCGCGGCGCTGAAGGAGCGCGACTGGGCCGAACAGGCGCCGGAGACGCTGGACGCCGACGAGACCATCCGCCCCGGCACGCATGTGGAGAAGCTGGCGACATTGAAGTCGAGCTTCCGCCCGGAGGGCAAGCTGAGCGCTGGCAATTCGTCACAGATCTCGGACGGTGCCGCGCTGCTGCTGCTGATGTCGGGCGAAGCGGCAAAACGCCTGGGCGTCAGACCACGCGCCCGACTCCGCGCCTTCACCACCGTGGGTTCCGACCCGACCCTGATGCTCACCGGGCCGGTGGCCGCCACGCGCAAGGTGCTGGCGACGGCGGGGCTGGCGGCCGCGGATGTCGACCTGTTCGAAGTCAACGAGGCGTTCGCTCCGGTGCCGCTGATGTGGGCGCGCGAACTGGGTGTGCCGCTCGACCGGCTCAATGTCAACGGCGGGGCCATCGCGCTCGGCCATCCGCTCGGCGCCAGCGGTGCCCGGATCATGACCACGCTGCTGCATGAAATGGAACGGCGCGGTGCGCGCTACGGGCTGCAGGCCATCTGCTGCGCCGGCGGCATGGGCACGGCGACCCTGATCGAACGCGTGTAGACAAAGGAGACAGCCATGCAGATCGACTTGAGCGGCAAGCGCGTTATCGTCACCGGTGCGTCGCGCGGTATCGGCCTCGCCATCGCCCGTGCATTCGCGGCGGAAGGGGCGCGCGTGGCCATCTGCGCCCGCACGGCCGGGGCGGTGGAGGCCGCCGGCGGCGAACTCGCGCACGGGGCGCAGGCCGTCATTGCCCGCGCCGTGGACGTGACGGACAGTGACGGCGTGAAGGCCTTTGTCGAGGAAGTCGCCGCCAGCTGGGGCGGCATCGACGTGCTGGTCAACAACGCCGGCCAGGGCCGCGGCGGCAACCTCGACACGCTCACGCCCGAGCAGATACTCGAGCACGCCAACATCCTGCAGCTGGGGCATTTCCGCTTCGTGCAGGCGGTCGTGCCACACATGCGCCGCCAGCGCTGGGGCCGCATCATCGACATCAACGCGCTGGCCGGCGCGATCCCCACGCCGGACGGCATCCCGTCGGTGATCAACCGCGCTGCCTGCCTGGCACTATCCAAGTCGCTCGGCATGGCGCTCGCCAAGGACAATATCCTGGTCAATTCGCTCAACATGGGGTGGATCGATACCGGCCAGTGGGAGCGCCACTTCCGCGAAGTCGGTCCGGGCGTCACGCGCGAGGAGTTCGACCGGATGGTGCTGAAGGTGGTGCCGCTGGGGCGCTTCGGCAGGCCCGAGGACGTGGCCGGCATGGCGCTGTTCCTGGCCAGCGACTACGCGAGCTTCATCAGCGCAGCCTCGATCGACATCGCCGGTGGACTGCAGGGACAGATCGCCTATTACCCGACGCTGAAGCGCGAATTTACCGAGATGGTCCGCGAACGCAATGCCGGCAACGCGTGACGTCATAGTCGCTTGCTATAAATTCTAAATACAGAATACTAATCGAATACTAGAATAGTGTTCAAATTCTTGCTACTATCAATTCATGTCAGGCGTCTCGTATCCGTTGGGCTGAAGGCAGGCCGGCAGCACGGTGCATGGGAATGGCTGGGCAGGCAGTACCGAGCGATTTTTAAAAATCCGCCATCACGATAAAGACAGGAGACAGGTCCATGCACCACGCAAGGGGTATTTCCCTCCACCGCGCCAGCAGCATTCCGATCCAGCGCGCCAGCGGTATTTTCATCCTCGCCGGGCACGCACTGCGCGGCATCGCGGCGGCCGCCGCCATCGTTTGCGCCGGCAATACGGCCGCGACCGAAATCGCAGTAAGCAACCCGGACGTCAAGATGCGGCTCGATGCCACGGTGCGCTACACCGGCGGCTGGCGCGCCGAAAAGCCGGACAGCCGGCTGCTGGCCAACTACATCTACGACGAGGGCGATGCCAAGTTCGACCGCGGCGACATGGTCACCAATCGCCTCGACCTGCTGACCGAATTCGATGT
>DASVVD010000048.1:0-4898 GCA_036386715.1 Pseudoduganella sp. | reverse complement strand
ACCACTTGCAGCCGGTATCCGTGATCGTGTCGTACAGCAGGGGAATCAGGCGCAGCGGGTCGAGGCTCGCGCCGCCCGCATATTTCTTGGTGCAGTCGGCGCGCCCGGATTGGGCGATGGCCCTTGCTCCGGGACTGTCGTCCATGGTGCCGCGAATGCGCTGGCTGTCCCGCACGCGTTCGAGCGGCTCCTTCGGCCGTGCGCGCTCGTTGGCGGCGGCGGCGGCGACCAGTGCGGCCACATTCACTTTTTCCGTTGCAGCAGGCGTCGGCGCATCGGCCCAGTCGGCCGGTACCCGTGCCGGCACAGACAAAGGCGCGGAAGCAGCAGCATGCGCTGCGCGCGTTTCGGCATCGGGAGCAGGCATCGGGGCGATGGGTGGGACAGGTGCAATAGCCTGCGTCGCTGACGGCACGCGGGAGGCCGGCGATAGCGGCTTTTGCGCCAGCACGGAAGCGGCAGGCACCGGCACCGAAACTGGCAACGCAGATACCGGTTTCGGTGCCGGCAACAGCAGTTGCGTATAAATGACCATGGCCGGCACCGGCGCGTCCAGCCTGTCGTGGCGATGAATCAGCAGCAGCGCCACCATGTGCAGCGCGACGATGCCGGCCGCCGCCAGGAACCTGGTGCGGTAGGCAGCGTGGCGCGGCATCACGGGTGGCGGATCAGGCTTCGACGATTTCGAACGAGTGCGTGATCTCGGCCGTCTTGGCCAGCATGATGCTGGCCGAGCAGTACTTGTCGTGCGACAGGTTGACGGCACGTTCCACCGCTTCCGGTTTCAGGTCCTTGCCGGTCACGGTGAAGTGGAAGTTGATGCGCGTAAAGACCTTGGGATCGGTCTCGGCGCGGTCGGCGCGCAGCGTCACGTCGCAGCCGCGCACGTCGGCGCGGCCGCGTTTCAGGATCAGCACCACGTCGTAGGCCGTGCAGCCGCCCGTGCCCAGCAACACCATCTCCATCGGGCGCGGCGCCAGGTTATGGCCGCCGCCTTCCGGCGCGCCATCCATCACGACCATGTGACCCGATGCCGTCTGGGCGCGAAAACTCATGCCCGACGGGCCGTTCCAGCTGACTTTGACTTCCATTAGATTCTCCGAACGATTCAGTAAATATCCTGCGGTACATTGTAAGGCAGCGCGCCGGCGGCCGCCGGCGACGCCCTTGCAATGGCCTCAAACAATGGCTTCAAACAATGGCCTCAAACGCCGATCATGTAGCGCTCGCTCTTCATCCGCCACACGGTAAACGCCACGCACAGCAGCGCGGCAGCCAGGCTGCTGCCGAACGTCAGCACGAACGGCAGGGCATCCACGGCCTGGCCCTTGGCCAGTTCTCGCAGCAAGGTCTGGTGTGCCAGCAGTGGTACCGCATACATCCACGTCTTCGTCGCCAGGTCCAGCATCGGCACCACGACCACCGGGATCATCGGCACCAGCATCGCGATGCTGGCCGTGGTCTGCGCTTCCTTGAACGATTTGGCATTGATCGCCAGCGCGATCTGCAGCGCCGCGGCGAACAGTGGCAGCGACAGCGAAACAAGGCATACCAGTGCCAGGTCGCTCCACGACAGGCGCCACGACATGCCGATTTCTTCCAGCGGCAGCCATTTCAGGATGCCGTGCGCCACGCACAGTTCCAGCGTGAGCCCGGCCAGCGACAGCGCCGAGGCGGCGAACCACTTGCCGGCCACCAGGTCGAACGTGCGCGCCGGCTGTGCCAGCAGCACTTCGAGCGAGCGGCGCTCGCGCTCGCCTGCGGTACTGTCGACGGCCGGGCTGAGGGCGAAGAAGAACGCGGGAACGAAGAACATGCCGAGCATCGTGCCGATCATCGATGCCGAGCGTGCGGCACTGGTGCCGGTGTCATACTTCTGCACCTGTACCGGGAACAGCGTGGCGGGCGACACCCCGTGCGCCAGCAGGCGGGCGCCGGCAATGGTATTGCCATAGCTGCGCAACACGCCCTCGATGTCGCCGATCTGGCGGTAGTGGTCGCTGGCCGAGTCGTACCACAGCTCCAGCTGGGCCGGGCGCATGTCGCGGTAGTCGCTGACATAGGTGTCGGACAGGCGCAGCACCGCCGCTACCTTCTTCGCACGCAGCAGGGCGGTAATGGCTTCTTCCGACATCGGCTTTGCCGCGCTCACATGGATGTTCTTCTGCTTCAGTTGCGCCATCAGCGTGGGCGCGCGCTGCGCGCCGATCACGGCCAGCTCGATGCCTTCCTTTTCCGGTGCCGTGGCGCGGCTGATCTGCTGTTGCAGGATGCCCCCCACCAGCAGGGGGTACATCAGCACGAACATCAGCAGCAGCGACAGCGCGCGCCGGTCGCGCAGTGTTTCGCGCAATTCCTTGGCGAAGACGACGAAGAACAGGGGCCTCGTACCGGGCCTCATACGGCGATCCCTTCATCGGTGCCGACCAGCTTCACGAACGCGTCTTCCAGGCTGGCGATGCCGGTACGCTCGCAGAGCGATTGCGGCGTGCCCTGCGCCACCGTGACGCCATTGGCGATCACGATCACGTCGTCGCAGGAATTGGTCACTTCCTGCATCACGTGGGTGGCCATGATCACGCAGCAACCGTCCGCCCGCAGCACCGCCAGCGCGCGCCGCAAGGCACGCGTGCTCATCACGTCCAGGCCGCGGCTCGGTTCGTCGAGCAGCAGGTTGCGCGGGCGGTGCAGCAGCGTGCGCGCCAGTGCCACCTTGATCCGCTGGCCCTGCGAAAAGCCTTTCGAGCGGCGCTCCAGGATATCTTCCAGCGCCAGCAGTGCCGTCACTTCGTCGATCCGGGTATCGATGGCGCGGCGCTCCATGCCGTTCAGCTCGCCGAAATAGCGCAGGTATTCGCGCGTGGAGAGCTTTTCGTACAGGCCGAACTGGTCGGTCAGGAAACCGATGCTGCGGCGTACCGTCAGCGGATCGGTGCCCGGATCGATGCCGTCGACGAGGATCGTGCCGCGGTCGCGCCGCAGCAGGCCCACGAGCAGGCGCAGCAGCGTGGTCTTGCCGGCGCCGTTCGGGCCGAGCAGCGCGGTCACCTGGCCGTCGCGCGCGATGAAGCTGGCGCCGGCCAGCGCCTGCACCTTGCCGAAATGTTTCGTGACGTCGTGTACTTCGATCATCGGTTTTCCAATTCGTCCGTTCAGGGTTGCGGGCCGGCGCTGTTCAGCTGGAACGTGGGCGCGGGAATCTCGTCCAGGCAGGCGGCAGCCACGCGCGCGGCAGGCTGGTCCAGGAATTCGCGCATCAGGCGCGGCACGCAGCCCAGCGGCGAAACGATATGGCCGCCGTTCCTCACCACCAGGTGCTGGGCCGCCTTCATCAGCCTTGCCGCCTGCTCGGCGCGCCGCGGCGGCGTGACCGGGTCCTGGGCGCCGGAGAGCAGCAGCACCGGTGCATCGATGCGGGCCGGTGCGGCGTACACGACCGGCCTGGCGCCGACGATCGGGCAGAGTTTCGCCAGCTGCGTGACCTGCGGCGCGCCGAGGAACGAGCCGCGCGTGTCCTCGGCCACCAGTTGTGGCGTGAGGCGTGGAAAGTCCTCGGCGCAGACCACCGCCAGGTACAACGGCCCGGCCATGGCGCCATCGGCCGAGAAATCGCTGTCGCGGTTGCTGCGGGCGACGAACGGCTCCCAGCGGCCGTTGTAGGCACTGTGGATCAGGAACGGCAGCGTGCGCGCATCGGCTTGCGCATACAGCACGCGGTGCACGGTGGCGATGAAGCGGCGCAGGCTGATCGTCACGGGCCGCACCGCGGCCGTGCGCGGATCGGCCATGTCGAGCGTGACAGGTTTTTTGGCGAGCTGGCCGGCCAGCGCCTGGAATTCGGCGCGCAGCGCGGGGAACGCCTTTGCGCAGGCCGCCTCCTTTTCACACTGGCCAAACGTGGTTTCCAGCGCGGCCTGCGCATCGCGGCCGCCGGCCGGAATCACCTGGTCCGGCGCGGCCACGCCGTCGAGCACGAGTGCGCGCACGGCCGCCGGATACAGGCGCGTGTAATGCTGCGCCAGGCGGGTGCCATACGAGCCGCCCCACAGGTTGATCTGCTGGTAGCCGAGGGCCAGGCGCACCCGTTCGATGTCGCGCGCGGCCGCATCCGTCGTGTAAAGGCTGTAGCGGGTGCCTTGCCGCGCGGCCAGCGATTCGATGCAGCGCTGCGCATCCGCATCGAGCTGTTCTTCCGTCATCGTGTCGATTTCGGGCGGGCTCCTGCAATCGAGCTTGCCCGACAGGCCGGTGCCGCGCTGGTCGATCAGCACGATGTCGCGAGTGGCGCGCACGCGGCGCATTGCCGCCTGCACGATCGGCAGGATGTCGCTGCCGGCCTGGCCGGGGCCGCCGGCCAGCACGAACAGCGGGTCGGGACGCGCCGCTTCGCGGTACGCGGCGGCCACGGTGGCGTGGATCGCGATCGTCTTGCCGGGCTTGGCGTAATCGAGCGGCACCTGCACGGTCACGCAGCGCAGCGCTTCCTCGCTGCCGGGCAGGTGGCAGGTGCGGCCCACCTGGGGCGCTGGCGCCGCCAGTGTGACCGAAGGCAGCAGCTGTGCAGCAAGCAGCAGGGGCAGGGCGGGGGCGAAGCGGAATCTCACTGCGGAAAGCCCTCTCGATAATATCGGTGGGCAATACTAGCGCGGCTTTTGCCTATTTGGCAACCGATCCGCAAGGGCGCAGCAAGCGCGGGAAATCGCCCTGGCCGGCTTGACCCGGCTGCATGGTGCCGCTATAATCATCGGCTTTCCGTTCGCTCAGGAAAAGTCATAAGAAGGCTGCGTCCGCTTGGTTTGATGGGCGGAACCACCGTTTTGAGCGTTTAAAAATTATTTCTTCATTAGGAAGTCAAACATGAAAACTTTTTCCGCTAAGGGCCATGAAGTCCAGCGCGA
>DASVVD010000047.1:0-5868 GCA_036386715.1 Pseudoduganella sp. | reverse complement strand
TCACCAACCGTTCGCCGTATCCCACGCTGCACCTGCTGCGCGAGGAAAGCGTCGAACGCGCTGTCGAGGCATTCCCGGAAGCCGATGCCATCTTCGAAAAGAACATCGAGACGATGGAAGAGCTGGGCCACGAAGGCTGGGACAAGCTGTTTCCAAAGGGTCGGTGATGGTCGAGGAGAAAATCCCCGAGCGGCCGGATACGCCATGCGTGGCGGTCTGCTCGACCACGTTCGATGACGTGTGCCGCGGCTGCGGCCGCACCTATATAGAGGTGGCGCACTGGGTATCGATGTCCGCCGAGGACAAGGAAAAGGTCTGGGCACGCATCCTGGCCGAAGGCTATCCGCGCCGGAACGGGTAACAAGGAAAAGCGGCAAGCCGTAAAACCAGGGACAGACCCTGGTTTTAAGGAAATTTTCTCAAAACCAGGGCGGTACGGCGACCCGGCTGTCCCTGGTTTTTGTCCTTGTATTTTTACTGCGGGATCACGCCGATGAAATCCTTCTTGCCGATCTCGATCCCGTTGTGGCGCAGGATGTCGTAAGCCGTCGTCGCATGGAAGAAGAAGTGCGGCAGCGCGTAGTGCAGCAGGTAGTTCTGCCCCGTGAAATGGCGCATCTTGTCGCCGCTGCCCGTCGTGATGGCCCGTTCGGCGCTGTGTTCGATTTCGTGGCGCGGCAGGTCGTCCAGGAAGGCCAGGGTCTTCTTGATGCGCAGTTTCAGCTCGGCGAAGGTTTTCTCGGTGTCTTCATACGAAGGCACGTCGTGCCCGGCGAGGCGGGCGCCGGCGCCCTTGGCGAAATCAGCGGCGATCTGGATCTGGCGCGTGAACGGCAGCATGTCCGGGAAGAGGCGATATTGCAGCAGCGCGTTCGGGTCGATGCGCGTGGCCTCGATGTGCCGGTCGGCCTTGTCGAGAATCTCGAGCAGGCTGTTCAGGATCTGCTGGAACACGGGCACGGATGCGGAATACATTGAAAAACTCATGGCGACTCCCTCTGAAAGAGGGTCATCATAACAAGTTCGGCATCGGGTTGCAGGCAATGTTGCCGGCATGGTTACTGCATTGCACGGGTGACTTGCGTATCGCTTTGTGTGCATAATTGCGCCACGATAATAATGTATCTTCCTGATTCCCTTCATCGTTGTCTTCCATGTCCCTGAAACGCCAGGCTGCCGACACTGCATGACCATGCCGCTGATTCGCAGCCTGCGAGCCCGGCTGGGCGCCGTGCATGGCCAGTCCATTGTCGGTTCCCTGCTGCTGGTGGTGCTGGGCGGGCTGATCGTTCCCGCGATCGTGGGCAGTTACCTGCTCGTCGGCGTGCGCGAGCTGCAGTCCGCCCGTGCCGCGCTGGACGAAACGCTGCAGCGCAATGCCGACATCCTCGCGCTGGGCATGCAGGAATCGCTGTGGAACATGAACGCCGGCTCGGCGCAGTCGCTGGTGCAGGCCGTGATGCGCGATCGTTCGGTGGTGCGGGTGCAGGTCACCGGCCAGGCCGAGGCGCAGTTCATCCACCAGATATCGCCGGCGCGGCTGCTGGGCAACGTGGTGCGCGCCGAGCGCGACGTGGTGGTGCGCGGCGAACGGATCGGCAGCGTGCTGGTGGAAATGGACGATGCGCGCAGCCGCCAGGAGCTGGGCGAAAAACGCCGTTCGTTCATCTTCGTGCTGGCCGCGCAGCTGGCCGTGTCGCTGCTGCTGATCATCCTGTTCCTCAACAGGCGCGTCATTGCCCCGCTGCGCCGGCTGATGCGGTTCGCCGACCACCTGGCGCAGGGCGACTTCGAGGCAGGCGTCGATATCCGCGGCAACGATGAGCTGGGCCGCCTGGGCGAGCGCCTCGAGCAGACCCGCGTGGCGCTGCGCCGCCTGTTCGACGATGTGCGCCAGCGCGAGGAACGCTTCCGCACGATCGTCACGCAGGTGCCCGGCGCCGTGTTCCGCTATCGTCCCGATGGGCCGATCGAATTCGTCAGCGAGGCGATCGAGGCCATCTCCGGCTACACCGCTGCCCAGCTGATGCGCGGTACCACGCATTCGTGGGTCAACCTGATCGCGCCGGAAGACCGGCGCGTGCAGCGCCGCGCGATCAAGGCCGCGATCGCGGCAGGGCGCCCGTACGCAACGGAATACCGCATCGTCGACGCCAGCGGCACCGAGCACTGGGTGCTGGAAACCGGCCAGCCGCAGGTGCCGCCGGGCGGCGGTGCACCGTGGGTGGACGGCATCCTGTCCGATATCGGCGAGCGCAAGGACAACGAGATGCGCATCGAGGCGCTGCTGGCCGAGCAGGGCGCCATCCTCGACAACGTCATGTTCGGCGTGATGTTCGTTCGCCACCGCACCATCATGTCCGTCAACCGCCGCTGCGAGGAACTGTTCGGCTACGAGTCCGGCGAGCTGGTGGGCAAGTCCACCGCCATCGTGTTCCCCACGTCGTTCGAATTCGAGGCGGCCGGCGTGCGCCAGTACCCCACGCTGGGGCAGGGCGAATACTTCAGCGAGGAGCGCCAGTACCGCCGGCGCGACGGCAGCATGCTGTGGTGCCTGGTCAGCGGCTGCGCGATCGACCAGAACCGGGCCAATGACGGCAGCATCTGGGTGTATGCCGACATCACCCCACGCCGGGAGGCCGAAGAAAAGCTGCGCCTGTCCGCCACGGTGCTCGAACATATCGCCGACGGCGTGGCGGTGGTGGACCGGAACGGCCGCATCGTTGCGGTCAACCCGGCATTCACGCAGATCACCGGCTACGAGGCAGCCGAGGCGCTGGGCCGCGACCTGGGCCTGACGCGTTCCGGCCGCCATGACGACACGTTCCACGAGCAGCTCTGGGCCGGGCTGGTCGAGAGCGGCGCGTGGCAGGGCGAATTGTGGGCGGTGCGCAAGAACGGCGAACAGTTCCTGCAGGCGCTCACGCTGACCGCGGTGCGCGATGCGCATGGCGCCACCACCCATTACGCGGGCGTGTTCAGCGACATCACGCTGGTCAAGGAGAACGCGGAAAAACTCGACCACCTGGCGCACCACGATTCGCTGACCGAACTGCCGAACCGGCTGCTGTTCAACGACCGGCTGCAGCACGCACTGGACCGCGCGCACCGGTCGCATGAGCAGCTGGCGCTGCTGTTCATCGACCTGGACCGCTTCAAGAACGTCAACGATACGCTGGGCCACCACATCGGCGACGAACTGCTCAAGCAGGTGGCGGCCATGCTGTCGGACCGGCTGCGCGATGGCGACACGCTGGCGCGGCTGGGTGGCGACGAGTTCGTGGTGCTGCTGGAGGGGATCGGCGGCGAGTATTCGGCAACGCTGGTGGCCGAGAAACTGGTGGCGCTGTTCGAGCAGCCGTTCGTGGTGGCCGGCCACGAGCTGTTCGTCACCTGCAGTATCGGCATCAGCCTGTATCCGCACGATGCGACGGACCTGAACATGCTGATCCGGAATGCCGACGTGGCGATGTACCAGGCCAAGGCGCGCGGCCGCAACGGCTACCGTTTCTATGCCATGTCGATGGCGGGCGAGGGCGTGGAGCGCCTGCACCTGGAAACCTGCCTGCGCCGCTCGCTGGAGAAGGAAGAGATGTTCCTGAACTACCAGCCGCAGGTGGAAATCGACACCGGCCAGCTGATCGGCGTGGAGGCGCTGGTACGCTGGAGCCACCCGGAACTGGGCCTGGTGCCGCCGGTCCGGTTCATTCCGCTGGCCGAGGAGACCGGCTTCATCAGCCAGCTGGGCGAGTGGGTGCTGGCCGAAGCGTGCCGGCAGATGGTGCGCTGGCAGGAGGCCGGCCTGCACGTGCCGAAGATCGCCGTCAACCTGTCGGTGCGCCAGTTCGAGCGCGGCACGATCGTCGACACCGTCGACCGGATCCTGCGCGCAACAGGCCTGGAGGCGCGCCGGCTACAGCTTGAGGTTACCGAATCGGTGATCATGAACACCGGCGATTCCCGCACCTGTATCAACGGCCTGCACGATCTCGGCGTCGGCCTGGCGATCGACGATTTCGGCACCGGCTATTCGTCGCTGGCCTACCTGAAGCAGATGCCGGTGCAGACGCTGAAGATCGACCGGTCGTTCATCCAGGATATCCACCAGGATGCCAACGACGAGGCGATCGCGATCGCCATCATCCAGCTCGGCAAGAGCATGAACCTGTCGGTGATCGCCGAAGGCGTGGAAACCGGGGAGCAGGCCGCCTTCCTGCTGCGCCACGGCTGCAACCTGGCCCAGGGATATTTGTACAGCCGCCCGGTGATGCCGGACGACCTGCTGCGCCGCTGGCTGCCCTGATTGTCCCGATTGCCGCCGGGTGGCGCGCGGTCTCCCTGTCCTGCCTTGCCCGCGCTTGATTGTCCGTGCCTACTTGTCCGCGCAGCGTGCGCAACGGCCGCGAATCAGCAGGTCGACTTCCTCGCCGGTAAAGCCCTCGGGCAGCTTCAGCTTGCGGGGCAGCGGCACATCGGTCACGCACGTTACCGCTTCGCAGGTGGTGCACTGGAAGTGCGCATGCTCGTGGCTGTCCTTGCCGGGGTTGGCGGAAAAGCGCCATACCCCGTCGGCACCGGCGATGCGGTGCGCCAGCCCCCGCCCGGTGAGCCATTCGAGCACGCGATACAGCGTGACGGCATCGAAGCCGGCGCCGGGCAGGCGGTCGAGGATGTCGTGGTGGGTCAGCGGTTCGTCATGGCCCAGCAGGAAACCGAGCACGCGGATGCGCGGCTGGGTCACGCGGGCACCGGTGGCCCTGACCAGTTCTCCGGCCTGCAGCGAGGATGGTGACATGGGTGACATGGATGGCAGGGGGGCGGTGGTGGGGGCGTTGTTCATATCGGTGCGGCAGGGCGTGGGTGCCCGGCGGCGATTATACCCCGCTGCATTGATTGGCCCGGGCTTGCGTGGCAGGCACGCCCGCGGCGGCGCCCAGCGTGGCGCGCAGGGTGATGCACCAGAACAGCAGTGCGGCCACGCTCACGCCGGCGCCGAGCAGGCACACCATCGGCCAGCCGCCGGCGGCGTGCGCGGCGGTGGCGGCGAGTGCGCCGGCACCGCTGCCAACGGCATAGAACAGCATGTAGCAGCCGACCAGGCGGCTGTGTGCGCCGGCGCCGCCGCGCAGGACCAGGCTCTGGTTGGTCACGTGCAGCGCTTGCACCGCAAGGTCCAGCGCAACGATGCCGACTGCCAGTGCCGCCAGCGAGGCCGGCGTGAACGCCAGCGGCAGCCAGGCGATGCACAGCAGCAGAAGTGCCGCACCGGTGGTGCGTTCGCCATGGCCGCGGTCCGCCAGGCGGCCGGCGCGCAGGGCGCCCAGCGCGCCGACCATGCCCACCAGCCCGAAAGCGCCGATCGCCGTGTGCGGCAGCGCGTGGGGCGGCCCGGCCAGCTCCAGCGCGAGCGCGCTCCAGAAAATATTGAACACCGCGAACATCAGCAGCGCGATCAGGCCGCGGGTGCGCAGCACGCGGTCGGTCCGCAGCAGCGTTGCCATCGAGCCGAGCAGGGCGCGGTACGGCAGCGGCCGGACCGGGGCCGGCATCGCGGGCAGCACTCGCCACAGCAAGGCGGCCAGCAGCACGGCCAGCACGGCGGACAGCGCATACACCGCGCGCCAGCCGGCCAGGTCGGCGACGCCGCCCGCCACCACGCGCGCCGCCAGCAGCCCGAACACCACGCCGCCCTGTACCGCGCCGACCACCCGGCCACGCTCCTGCGTGTGTGCCGCGGCGGCCACGCCGGCGATCAGGCCCTGCGTCATCGCCGTGCCCAGCAGGCCTGCCAGCAGCATCGCGCCCAGCAGCGACACGGTATTGCCGGCCGCGTACACGCCGGCCAGCGCCAGTGCGAGTGCGGCGAGC
>DASVVD010000046.1:0-5093 GCA_036386715.1 Pseudoduganella sp. | reverse complement strand
AGGTTTCTAACAATTATCTGGAGACGGTAATGACAAGCACGCACCTGTACTGCGCCACGCTGCTGGCGCTCTCGGCAACCTCTGCGCTGGCCGCCGTCGGCGCCGAGGAAGCCCGGCAACTCGGCACCACGCTGACACCGTTCGGTGCCATCGCCGCCGGCAACAAGGAAGGCACCATTCCCGCCTACACGGGCGGCCTGACCAAGGCGCCTGCGGGCTTCAAGCGCGACAGCGGGTACTGGGTCGATCCCTACAAGGACGAGCAGCCGCTGCTGCGCATCGACGCCGCCAACATGGCGCAGCATGCCGACAAGCTGAGCGCGGGCCAGAAGAAGCTGCTCAAGCAGAACCCCGGCTACTACCTCGACATCTATCCGACCCACCGCACCGCGGCCTTGCCCGAGCATGTGCTGAAAGCCACGGTGCGCAACGCCACCACGTGCAAGACACTGAAGGACAACTACGCGGTCGACGCGGCCTGCCGCGGCGGCCTGCCGTTCCCGATCCCGCAGAATGGCTACGAAGTGATGTGGAACGTGCTGCTGCGCTACGTGGGCGAGAACGGCTTCACCACGTCGAACGGCCGTTCGTGGATCGTCGATTCCAGCGGCCGCCCCACCATGACCTCGGACCAGTACACCAAGGTCGAGAAGCCGTACTACCAGACCGGGCTGGCCGACCGCGACCCGCAGCTCTACTGGCGGGCCTTTGCCCTGACCAACTCGCCGGCGCGCAAGTCGGGCCAGGCCGAGCTGATCGCCGACTACCTCGACACCGTCGACAAGCCGCGCCGCGCCTGGAGCTACAGTCCGGGCCAGCGGCGCGTGAAGCTGGCACCGGAATTCGTGTACGACACCCCGGTGGGCGCACTGGGCGGCGTGATCCTGTACGACGAGCTGTTCATGTTCTCGGGGAAGATGGACCGCTTTGACTTCAAGCTGCTGGGCAAGAAGGAAATGTACATCCCCTACAACAGCTACAAGTTCAACTTCGAATGCAAGGATGAAGGGCAGTTCAAGCCGAAGCATGTCAACCCGGCCTGCGAGCGATGGGAGCTGCACCGCGTCTGGGTGGTCGAGGCCACCCTCAAGCCGGGGCAGCGCCATGCGTATTCGAAACGTACCTACTACGTCGACGAGGACACGTACGGCGCCGGCGGGTTCGATTCGCTCGACCATCAAGGCGAGCTGTACCGATCGATGTTCAACACGGTGTTCCAGGCCTATGACCACGCGATCCCGCTGGCGCTGAAAAGCGTCACCTACGACTTCAACCGCGGCAATTTCGCCGTGCTGGGCGATGCATCGGTGGGCGGCTTCATGATCCCGGCCAACGCGCCGGCCGAACGCGAAATGACGGTCGAGGCGATCGTCGCACGGGAAACCACGCGCTGACCCGCATCGCGACAGGCGGCGCGGCGCGGTGCCCCCGCCTGGAACGCCAGGAGATAATATGAACCAGGAATACGATTACATCATCGTCGGCGCCGGCTCGTCGGGCTGCGTGCTGGCCAACCGGCTGTCGGCCGATCCCGGCACGTCGGTGCTGCTGGTGGAAAGCGGCCCGCCGGACAGCCATGCCCTGATCCAGATGCCACGGGGCATCGGCAAGATGCTCACGCCCGGCAACCCGCATATCTGGAGCTATTCCGCTTCCAAGGGCAAGGGCCGCGATGCCGAGGACTGGCTGAAGGGCCGCACGCTGGGCGGCTCCAGTTCCGTCAACGGCATGGTGTACCTGCGCGGCCATCCAGCCGAGTACGACGCGTGGGAGGCGGCCGGCTGTACCGGCTGGGGCTGGAAGGACATCGGGCGCTGCTACCGGGCCATGGAAGATCACGAACTGGGCGCTTCGCCATCGCGCGGTGTTGGCGGGCCGCTGAAGGTATCGATGCACCCGGCCGGGCATCCATTGTGTGAAGCCGTGATCGCCGCCGCCGGGCAGGCCGGGGTGGCGCGGGTCGAGGACCTCAACGAGGCGCTGGACGGCGGCATCGGCTACCAGCCGCGCACCATCTGGCGCGGCAAGCGCTGGAGCGCGGCCAGGGCCTTCCTGGCACCGGTGCGCGTGCGCGGCAACCTCGAAGTGCGTACCGGCACCGACGTGCTGCGGGTGGTGTTCGAAGGCCGCCGCGCGGCCGGCGTCGAACTGCGTTCCGGCGGCACCGTGTCGGTGGCGCGGGCGCGGCGCGAAGTCATCCTGTCCGCCGGGGCGCTGAACACGCCGAAGCTGTTGCAGCTGTCCGGCGTCGGCCCCGCGGCGCTGCTGGCGCGGCATGGTATCGCGCTGGTGGCCGATATCCCCGCGGTCGGCCGGCACCTGCTCGAGCATCGCTGCATCATGCTGCAGGTCCGCGTGCGGGAGGGCAGCCTGAACCGCGAATTCGCCGGCGTGCGCTTGTTCAAGAACCTGCTGCGGTATTTCAGCCGCGGGAACGGGCCGATGACGCACGCGGCCCACGAGGTGTGTGCGTTCGTGAAGACGCGGCCGGAGCTGGCGCGTCCGGATGCCGAACTGGGCATCGGCCTGTATTCGATCGGCGTCGAGGACGGCAAGATCGTGCTCGAAAAGGAGCCGGGCATGACCTGGGTCGGCTATTTCACGAATCCGGACAGCGAAGGGTCGGTGGAGATTGCCGGCCGCGATCCGGATGTGGCGCCGCTGATCGACGCGAACTACCTCAGCACCGAGAACGACCGGCGCCATTCGATCGACCTGGTGCGGTTCATGCGCAAGATCCTGATGCAGCCCGCGCTGCGCAAGTACGTGGTGGGGGAGACGCAGCCCGGTCTCGCCTGCACCAGCGACGACCAACTGGCGGAAGCCTTCTTCACGCACGGTTCCACGGCCTTCCACGCGGCCGGCACCTGCCGCATGGGCGCGGACGCGGCGTCGGTCGTCGATCCGCAACTGCGGGTGCGCGGCCTGGACGGGCTGAGGGTGGTGGATACCTCCATCATGCCGACACTCATTTCGGGCAACACCAATGGTCCGGCGATGGCGATGGCCATGCGCGCGGCCGAACTGATCCTCGCGCCGCCTGGCCTGGACCCTGGCCCCGCTCCGGCCGCGGTGGCTGCGCGGCAGCAAGCGATCCCGAACGCGGTCGCCCCCTAACCACACCTGGACGAGAGAGCACGACATGAGCATTCCCTTTACCCATTTCAACCACCTCTACATCAATGGCGAGTGGCACGCGCCCCAGTCGGGCGAGACCGAAGCCATCATCAATCCGGCCACGGAGGAAGTCATCGGCATGGCACCCGTCGGCGGGCTGGCCGAGGCCGGCGCGGCCGTGAGTGCCGCGCGCAAGGCGTTCGACAGCGGCCCGTGGCCGCGCATGACGCCGGCCGCACGCGCCGAAACGATGCGCCGGATGCACGCGGCGCTGGAAAGCCGTGCCGGCCAGATCAAGACGCTGATGATTGCCGAAGGCGGCATCACCCGCGGGCTGGCGGAAAGCATGTTCTTCACGCGGCCAATGGAAATCTTCGCGGCAGCGATCGGGCGCTCGCTGATCCCCGGCACGCGCCACCTGCCGGTGGAATCCGCGCCGAACCCGTTCAATCCGGCCGGGTCGCGGCTGCTGGGCGGCGGGGTCGTGGTGCGCGAAGCGATCGGCGTCGTTACCGCCATCACGCCCTACAACGCGCCCTTCCTGACCAACCTGTCGAAACTGGTGCCGGCCCTGTTGGCGGGCAATACCGTCATCCTCAAGCCGTCGCCCTTTACGCCGTTCTCGGCCTTGCTGTTCGGCGAAGTCGCCAGCGAGATCGGCCTGCCGCCCGGCGTCCTGAACGTCGTGACGGGCGATGCGGAGGTGGCCCGGCTGCTGACATCCGACGCCGGCGTTGATATGGTGACCTTCACCGGTTCGGAGGGCGTCGGCGCGGCGATCCTGGCGCAAGGTGCGCCCACCATCAAGCGCTCGTTGCTCGAACTGGGCGGCAAGTCGGCCCTGATCGTCCGGGCCGACGCGGACGTGCAGAAGGCCGCCATGGAGGGCCTGTTCCAGGTGTCGACCCATTGCGGCCAGGGCTGCGCATTGGCCACGCGGCACCTGGTCCATAACGCGATCCGCCCGGCCTATATCGAGACCATGCGCGCGGTGGCCAGCCAGCTCGTGGTCGGCGACCCGGCCGATCCGCGCACGGTGGTCGGCCCGTTGATCCGGGGCGTCGCACGCGAGCGTGTCGAGAGCATGGTTGCTCGCGGGCGGGACGAGGGCGCGCGCCTGGTGATCGGCGGCTCCCGGCCGGCGCACCTGGGCAAGGGCTATTTCCATGACGTGACGGTCTTCGATGACGTCGACAACGCCATGTCGATCGCCCAGGACGAAATCTTCGGCCCGGTGGCATGCGTCATCGGCTTCGATACGGACGAGGAGGCCATCGCCATCGCCAACGACAGCCGCTATGGCCTGTATGGCGGCATTCACTCGCGCGACCCGGCCAGGGCCTACGAGATGGCGCTGCAGGTCCGTACCGGTGGCGTGGTCATCAACGGCGGCCTGTACCAGTTGATGGACGCGCCGTTCGGCGGCTACAAGCGCTCGGGCCTCGGGCGTGAATATGGCGAACACTGGCTCAACGAATACACGCAGGAGAAAACCATCGTCTTTCCGGTTGGTGTCTAGCCGCTGCCAATACCGGAGTGCTGATACGGGAATCTCGAACAAGGCCCCGGCTTCCTGAACAGGGAAGTGTTGCAGTTGTGCCATCCGGCACGACTGCCTTTTTATTCGACGTGATGCCACCGCCGCCACGCAAACCGCGTACTGGTCGTGGCAGGAAAAGTCACGTCTTTTCAAATACTTGGGTAGGTATATTCCACAATATTTCAACCGGTTTTTGTTCTCTAGAGTGAAAAAAGGCAGTCGTTGATCGGCGTGGCAATGACACGTTGCCTTCCGATGCCTTCCAAGCTGGATTCAATAAAACGGAGACTTTGCACCTCATGAAACAAACCTCATCGAAAGTGGCGCGCGCCGCCACTGCCGCGGTAACGGGCCTGGTCGTGGCGGCCTGTGGCGGCCACTCGGACGCGCCGCCTGCCGCGCCGGACATCACGCTGCTGTCGTCGAAAGCGGACTA
>DASVVD010000045.1:0-11082 GCA_036386715.1 Pseudoduganella sp. | reverse complement strand
GCAGCTGCACCAGTGACAGGCCCAGAGTGCGGCTGTCCTCGCTCAGGCCGAGTGACTTCGGCGAGGCCGGCTGCGGCACGTGGATATCGATCCGGTCCGTCTTGCCGTCCGTGTCGAAGATCAGCTC
Organism: Pseudoduganella sp.; assembly: GCA_036386715.1. Lineage (GTDB taxonomy): Bacteria > Pseudomonadota > Gammaproteobacteria > Burkholderiales > Burkholderiaceae_D > Rugamonas. The sequence continues at coordinate 10,955 of DASVVD010000045.1, read as the reverse complement.
GTGTCGCGCTGCGTTCGGGCCCAGCCGCACCATCCGACGCTCGCCGCCCACCTCGATGGCGAAGTCCCGGTCCACGTTCGGGCCGAACGCTGCTGCCTTCAGGGCCACGCTGGCACGCCGTGGCAATGGCTGCGCGAAACGAATCGTTACCAGTTTGCCGTTCGACCAGCGGCCCCAGGCTTCGGGGGCATACATGCCTTCCACGCGCAGCACTTCCGGCGGCAACGCCGTATCACGCAATTCGAAGGTGATGGTACCGGGATCGGTAGGTGTGCTCAACAGAGCGAACCCACGCCGGCCGGACGAGATTGCAGTCCCCGGGGGCAGCGGATGGTTGCCGATCACCAGGCTGAACGACCCGTCCCTGGGAAGGTGCTGGCTGCCCAGTGCTTCGCCCGGCGCCAGTGTCACCAGCTGGACTTTCGGGTTGTCGATGTAGAAGCGCGACTTGAACAGCATGGCAATGTCGTCGCCGTACACCGTCAGCTTCTCCTGCTCTTCGCGGGAGAGGTAGTGGCGGGCATATTCGCCGGCCTTGACGTAGTCGTCGGCCTGCTGCGGCCCGCGTATCATGTTCGTCACCGGCACACCGCTCAGCACGAACAGCAGTGGCAGGTAGGCGAACAGGAATACCTGTGTTCCCCGGCGCACGTCGTAGATCCAGGCGGCCAGTGCCACCGCTGCAGCCACCGATAACACGGCAAAGCTTGCCCGGGTAGCCGATGCGCCGAACAGTTCCGGGCTGTCGACATGGTTCGGCGCGTACTCGGACAGCAGGAACCAGGCACCACACAGCAACGCCGCCGGCAACACCGTGGCAAGCAGGCGCGCCGGGCGCCCCGTGCCGGTGGCTTCGCCCGGCAGGTGGGCGGCTGCCAGCAGCATCAGCAGCGGGAGCGCGAAATCGTAGTAGCGCATGTGCAGCCGCGCATTGTTCTCGATGCCGCCGGTTGCCACTGCTGCGGTGAACAGCACGGTCATGGCAATGAGCGCACCCAGCATGAGCAGCGTATAGACTGCCAGCGCCGCATGCTCGGCTCGCCAGGTACGGCGTGCCGTGCGGCTGAATACGGGCAGCAGCAGGCAGGCCAGCGGCACACCCAGCAGCAGTGCCAGGGCAAACAGGTGGCCACGCAGGTTGACCAGGGCGGCCAGCAGCATCGGTACCAGTGCCGGGCGGCCATTGGCCTGGTTGCCATACATTACGCCGAACAGGGCCAACCCTTCGCGCTGGGCGAACAGCCAGCCCAGGCCGAACCGCACCACTGCCGCGGCAGCAAGGCCGAGCGCCATGTGGGCGGCCGCACGGCCCAGCCAATGGCCCTGGCCCGGCGCGCGCCAGGCGCCATAGGCCACGAACAACAGCCATGCCGGGAACAGGAACAGGGCATGTACCTTGACGATCGCCATCGCTCCCAGCAGCGCGCCGCACGCGGCGACCGCGCCGGCGCGCTGGGCGCGCGCGGTGTGCAGCGCGGCCCACGAGAACAGCCAGAACGTAAAGAAATACATTGCCTCCGGCATGAAATACGTCGTGTACGTATTGCCTGGGCGGAGCAGTACAAGCATGGCGATCGCTGCGGCCAGCGGTGCCGCGCACAGGCGGCGCGCGATCAGGAAGATGAACGGCGCGGCCGCCACATAGAACAGCGCATTGAGGACGCGGCCGCATTCCAGGAAGGCGCTGCCGCAGGCATTGGTGCTGCGATACACGGCGTAGTACAGGTAATCGGGAATCACGGCCTCGCGAAACGGCACCAGCCTGGAAAAACTGCTGTAGGTCCATTCGTCGCCGAAGATGGTGGCATGGATGCCCGCGCCGCGTCCCACCAGCAACAGGAAGATCGCGCACAGGCCGAGCAGGAAACCTGGGGGCGTGGCCAGCCTGCGCAGGCTGGAATCGATGATGTTCATTGGATAAATGGGAAAATACGGTTAGCCATGCGGCAGCATGTTGGGCTTGCGCTTGTGGATCGGCCGGCGCGGCACGGACGCAATGTCGTAGGCGAGGAAGGCCAGCAGCAGCTGCATGCCCATCAGCACCGGCAACGCGGACAGCATCACGGTGCCTGCCGGCGTGGGAACGCCGTCGTGCGCGGAACTGATCCAGTGGGCGATGCCGTATATGCTGCCCCCGCCCAGCAGCAGCAGGCCCAGGGGGGCTTCGATCGACGCCAGCGACATATTGCGCAGATAGTAATTGTAGAAGACCCGTTTGCCGAAATTGCGCAGGTGTTTCCAGGCGAACTCGGTGACCACGCGCGAGATCTTCAGGTTGCTGACCTCGTCGCCATAGTGCGCGTCCATGGGCACGTCCACGACGACGGCATGCAGCGTATTCAGGCGGAACAGGACATCGGTTTCAAAGAAATAGCGGCGGCTGATCTTGTGAAACGGCAGCGAACGTGCCGCATCGCGGTGGATCGCCGTAAAGCCATTGGTGGGATCGAACAGGTTCCAGTAACCGGACGACACTTTCGTCAGCAGCGACAGCACGGCATTGCCGAACAGGCGCACCGAAGGCATCTGGCGAATCTGCTCGAGGTCGAAAAAGCGGTTTCCCTTGGTGTAGTCGGCCTGGCCGGCCTGGATCGGCGCGATGAAGTCGGGGATCAGCGCCGGATCCATCTGGCCGTCGCCATCCACTTTCACCATGATGTCGCAACCGGCGTCGATGGCCGCGCGGTAGCCCGTCATCACGGCACCGCCCACCCCCTGGTTTTCCTCATGAAACAGCACCGTTACGCGGGGATCGGTGCAGTGGGACTGCACGAAGGCCCCCGATCCATCCGGGCATTTGTCGTCCACCACGAAGATGCGGGTCACTTCCGGTCCCATGCGGGCAATGACGTCGAGGATATGCCGCGTGACGCGATACGACGGGATAACGACTGCGATGACGTCGGGCGCTCGCAACACAAGCTCATTCATGATCTGCTCTATCTTCAGAAGGCTGATAAAAGCTGATAATTTTATCATGAGAAATATTTACCGAAACAGGCGAGGTTAAAAAGAAGGTAAATTCCATTGCGTCCCGCGCCTTGTTCCGGCCGCGCGGATGCGCGGTGAACAGAATGCCGCCCACGATGAAATCGACCGACGCCGGCGATCCGGCCCGCAGACTGCCGGATGGTGCAAGTGAAGGAAGACCGCGAATGATCGTGGTGCCGGAAGCGAAAATCCTGCGCTTGCGAGCGGCTATAATTGCCGTCTTTAACTTATGGCCGAGCCAGCGTCCGGCCTTCAATCCGTGAACGAGTCCGTTTTTCCACGCGTGGCCGTCCTGGTCCCCTGCTACAACGAAGCGTTGACCATCGCAGCCATCGTGCGCGACTTCAACAAATTCCTGCCCGGGGCAGCGGTTTATGTGTTCGACAATAATTCCACGGACGATACGATCCGCATCGCGCGCGAAGCCGGTGCGACCGTCCGCGTTGTTCCGCTGCAAGGCAAGGGCAATGTCATCCGCCGCATGTTCGCCGATGTCGAGGCCGACGTCTATGTGATGGTCGACGGCGACGACACCTATGACGCCAGCGCCGCCCGGCAGTTGATCGACCGGCTGCTGGAAGGGGGCCTGGACATGGTGGTGGGCAAGCGCGTGGCCGAACAGCAGGAGGCCTACCGCTTCGGCCATCGCTTCGGCAATCGCCTGCTGACCGGCTGTGTGGCTGCCGTGTTCGGCAATACGTTCTCCGACATGCTGTCCGGGTACCGCGTATTTTCCCGCCGCTACGTGAAATCGTTCGCGGCCCATTCCGCCGGCTTCGAAACGGAAACCGAGCTGACCGTGCATGCGCTGCAGCTGCGCATGCCTGTCGCGGAAGTGGCCACCGTGTACAAGTCACGTCCCGAAGGCTCGGTCAGCAAGCTCAGCACCTATAGGGATGGCATTCGCATCATGTGGATGATCATCCGGTTGTACAAGAATGAACGGCCGCTGTATTTCTTCGCCATGGGCGCGCTCGTCGCCGCCCTCGTTGCGCTGGGGCTGGCCGTGCCCCTCGTCGATACCTACATGCATACCGGCCTTGTGCCGCGCCTGCCGACGGCGCTGCTGTGCGTGGGCCTGGGCCTGCTGTCGGGCCTGTTGCTAACGTGCGGCATGGTGCTCGATACCGTGACCAAGGGGCGCGTCGAGCAGAAGCACTTCGCTTACCTGGCGATTCCGCCGACCGTGCGATGATGGCGCGTGCGGCATGGCTGGTTCCGCTGCTGTTTGGCCTGCTTTCGATAATGCTGGGCCAGGACACCAACTGGGACCTGCAGAACTACCACCTTTACAACCCGCACGCGTTGCTGACCGGGCGGATCGGTTTCGACATGGCGCCGGGCCAGTGGCAGGGCTACTTCAACCCGACCATCGATATTCCCTATTACCTGATGGTGATGAACCTGCCGGGGTGGCTGTGCTGCTTCCTGATGGGGGCGCTGCACGGACTGAACTTTCCGCTGCTGCAGGCCATCGCGCGCCGCATCCTGGCCGTGGACAAGTCGTCCGGCATGCCGTTCTGGCTGGCCACAGCCGGTGTCGTCACGCCGGCGTTCTTGTCCGAGCTGGGCAACACCATGGGCGACAACCTGACGGCGCTGTTCGTGCTGGCGGCGATCCTGGTCGTGCTGCAGGCGCGCGGCATGGGAATGCTCCTGCTGGCCGGTGCCATCATGGGTTTCGGCACGGGGCTCAAGCTGACCAATGCGAACTACGCGCTGGCCCTGTGCCTGGCGCTGTTTGCGCGTGAAGGGACCTGGGGGCAGCGGTTCCGCGACGCCTTCATATTCGGGCTGGCGGTGCTGGGCGGCATCGCGCTGTCGGCGGGACACTGGTACTGGACCATGTGGCAGCAGTTCGGCAACCCGTTGTTCCCGCAATTTAACGACCGCTTCCTGAGCCCGATGGCGGCGCCGATCGGTATCGGCGATACCGGCTGGTTGCCGAAGACCGTGGTTGAAAAGCTGGCATGGCCGTTCATCTTCACACTCGACCCGCGGCGGATTTGCGAATTGCCTTTGCGCAACCTGATGTGGCCGCTGTTGTACACCACCGGCATCGTGCTGCTGCTGGCACTGGCCACGGGCAAGCGCCGCCTGGCTGCGCTGCCGCGGCCGGCATGGCTGCTGCTGGTATTCGGTGCCGTTTCCTACCTGCTGTGGCTGAATCTGTTCAGCATTTACCGCTACCTGGTGCCGCTGGAACTGTTGTCGCCGCTGATGTGCTGGCTGGTGGTCGGCGTGCTGCTGCCGGGGCGCCGCATGATCGCCACCGCCTGCATCGCGGTGTGCGCGGTTTCGATACTGTCGCTGGCGAGCTGGGGCCGCGCCGGCCATGGCAGGGCCTTCACGGTGGAGCCGCCGCCGATTGCCAATCCGGCGCAGAGCCTGGTTTACATCGTGCAGGCGCCCAACGGCTGGATCGTGCCGTTTTTCCCGCGCGAGGTGGCATTCGTTTCGCTAGGCGCCGGTTTCCCGGAATCGGAAGGCTGGAAACAGCGCGCCGAGGCCATGCGCCACGCGCGCACTGGGCCGTTCTACGTGGTCTTGGATGCGGACCGGGCCGATCCGCGCCTGCAGCGCAGCAAGGCCGAGCTGGCCGATGCGGCGCGCCGCAACGAGGAAGCCATTGGGCGCGCGGCCAGCACGCTCGAGCGATATGGCCTGGCCGTGGCCGGCGATTGCCGGCCGTTCAAGGCAATGATCGGCAACTACCGCCTGCACCAGCAGCTGTGCGAGGTGAAGGAAAAGATTCCCAGGTGAACCGCCGGCCAGGATGACGGCGGGCCGTGCAACGCGGCCCGCCGGTGCAGCAAGGTCTCAGCGAAATACCCAGCGCTTGCCCAGTACGAAACCGCTGGCGGCTGCCAGCGGCAGCGACAGCACCTTGCCGATCAGTGGCTGCTGCCACAGCAGGTCGGTGCCGGTCACGCAGGCAAGCGTGATCAGGTAATTGATGCCCACCATTCCCAGGTAACGCATGAACACGCTCGAGCTCATTGCCGTGTTGAATGTGAACCGGGCATGGAACATGAAATTGACCGCCAGGCCAGCCAGGAACGCCACCGTGGTGGCGGGCACTGTGTCCCAATTTTGGTTCAACAGCAGGCGCAGCAGGCCGATGTCGACCAGTGCGGACAACACGCCCCCCGTGAGATAAACAGCGAACTGCGGCGTGAAATAGGTACGGAAGACTAGTTTGAGCATGCTGGTGACTACGAAAATTGATATTTAAACTTGGGTATTGCATATCAGGCGGCTGTCGATTGCGCTGGTAGTGAAAAACAGTCTGCCTGAACAGATGCCATGGCAATGCCGAACAGAACCAGTGCTGGTTCCTGCGTGAACCCGAGAAGGCAATCCAGACATAGTGGTAATAATTAAAAGATTCATACAAGTTTTTCGTGAATAAAATTCGGTACTTGGAAAAATGTAGGGCAAATTTTTCAGTCGGCCATCATTATGCCTGCTTGCCCGGATCAATCGCCAGTTCAAGGTGTAACAGCGCCACCAGCCATGCTGTGGATACGCTGTATGGATGCCATTGCAGTGCAATGTCTCCACGTCCTGCCACAGGCGGCGATCCAGAAAACGCTCGTGGAAATTTGTGCAGTCTGACAACAAGTTGCAACCATGGAATGTTATTCGGTTTATAATCGGGGGTTGCCAGGTTATCCTCACATTTGACGAGCCCTCTGAATGGTCTTTAGCTCCATCATCTTCCTGTTTTATTTCCTGCCCTGTTTCCTGCTGCTGTATTACCTGCTGCCGTGGAAGAACGCCGTGCTGCTGCTGGGGAGCCTGGTGTTTTATGCGTGGGGCGAACCACGCTTCGTGCCGCTGTTGCTATTGTCGGCGCTGCTCAATTATGGCGGCGGCCAGATGATCAGCCGCAGCGAAGGGCCATCGCGCCAGCGCTGGCTGTGGCTGGGCGTTGCCGCCAACCTGGGTATGCTGCTTTATTACAAATACCTGGGATTTTTTGGCGGCATGGTGAATGCCGTGCTGAAAAATTTTCATGGTCCCATCGATTTTCCGGCAGTGGTGCTGCCGCTGGGGATCTCGTTTTTCACCTTCCAGGGCATTTCCTACCTGATCGACGTGTACCGGCGCGATATAGCCGTGCAGAGCAGCTTCCTGAACTTTGCCATGTACAAGGCAATGTTCCCCCAACTGGTGGCGGGTCCCATCGTGCGCTATCGCCAGATCGCCCATGAAATCGAGCACCGCACGGTCGACAATGCGCGCATCTGGCTGGGCGTGCAGATCTTTCTGACCGGCCTGGCGCAGAAAGTACTGATCGCCAATACCGTGGCCGGCCCGGCCGACCGCTTGTTCGGCCTGCCGGCCGAGGAATTGACCACGCCGGCAGCCTGGATCGGCATCGCCTGCTATTCGATCCAGATCCTGTACGACTTCGGCGGCTACAGCAATATGGCGATCGGCATCGGCCACATGCTGGGGTTCAGCTACCCGGTCAACTTCGACCGGCCGTATTCGGCGCGCTCGATTACGGAATTCTGGCGCCGCTGGCATATCAGCCTGTCGAGCTGGTTCCGCGATTACCTGTACATTCCGCTGGGCGGCAACCGTGTCTCGGCGGCGCGCACGTATTTCAACCTGGGCCTGGTGTTCCTGCTGTGCGGCCTGTGGCATGGCGCGGCCTGGACCTTCATCGTCTGGGGCCTGTGGCATGGTGCCTTGCTGATCGTCGAGCGCGCGTTTTTGAGCGCGCAACTGGCACGCCTGCCAGGCCTGCTGGCGCAGGCCTGGACGCTGTTGCTGGTGATGGTGGGCTGGGTGTTCTTCCGTGCCGATACCCTGCCGCACGCGCTGGGCTATATCGGTGTCATGTTCGGCATGGGCGCCGCGCAGGGTGAAGTGCCGCACCCATGGCAGATGTATTTCGGCAATTCGGCCATGACGGCACTGGTCATTGGAGTACTGCTGGCGATCTGGCGCGGCAATCCGATGCTGCGCGCCCCGGTATTGCTGTGGCATCCGCTGCGCGCGACGGCGTTACTGCTGTGCTTCGTGCTGTGCGTGGTCAGCCTGGCCGCCGGCACCTACAACCCCTTTATTTATTTCCGCTTCTGAACCATGGCCTCCGTTTTTCAATTTTTGCGTGAAAATGCCGTCAAGGTTGGCTTGCTGGCGGTACTGTTTGTGCCGATCGCAGGCTCGCTGCAAAAAGCCGGTAGCGATGAAAACCGCCAGCTGGCACCAGCGCCCGGTCTGCCTGCCTCATGGCAGGAGTTCCTGCAACTGCCCACGCGTGCCGATGCCTGGATCAACGATCACTTCGGTATGCGCAATAGCCTGGTCAGGGCTGATAATGTGCTGCGCTTTAATGTCTTCCGCGAATTTTCGACCATCCAGATGGCCGCCGGGCGCAATGGCCGCGTGTTCCTGGCCGCGCACGCCACAACGGCGCCGCCGTTTTCCGCCATCACCACGGTGTGTGGCGGCAAACCCACTCCGTCACCGGGAACGGCCGAGTACCTCAGCAGCATGATGGCCTATTTCGAAGGCCTGGGCCTGCATCCAGGGATGCTGGTCATACCGTCTTCGATAGCGGTGTACAGCGGCGATGCGCCAAAGTGGCTGGAGCGGCGTTGCGCGGCGACCGATACGGCAGTCAACACGGTACTGGCCGATCCCGCGCTGAGCCCCGCAGCACGCAAGCGCATCTATTATCCACTGGCGGAAATACGCGCGCTGGCCGGCAACGAAGCGGTTTATCCCAAGACCTGGTTCCACTGGAGCGGCCCGGCGCTGGGGGAAATTGCACGCCTCAGCGTCGCCCACTTCTGGGGGCGGGCACCGGCGCAGGAGGCGCCATGGCCTGTCAAGTGGACCTGGAAGGGTTCGGACGTCAGCCATTTGTTCCCCGGCGTCCATCTGTCCAGCCACATTGCCGAGCCGGATTTCGACGCGGCGCACGTGCAGGCCTGCTACGGCCCCGACTGTTTCCCGGAATTCGCCGGCTATGCCAATCACGCCCAGGTACTGAACGACGTCTCGCGTTTCAGCAATCCGGCCGCGCCGGACCGGCGCCTGCTGATCATATCCGATTCGTTCGGCTCCAAGGCCTCGGGCTGGTTCTCGCGCTATTACCGCAACGTCGAACAGGTGGCCACGAACTCGATCAAGGAAATGAACCAGGCCGACCTGGATGCGCTCAAGAAGTTCATCCTGCGCGATGCGGAGCACACCGACATCCTGTTCCTGTATCACGACGGCGGTGCTGTCTACAACACGCTGCGGTTCGGCGTGGAGCGGCTGCACCAGCCGCCCCCTCCAGGTGCCTAAGCGCCTGCGCCGGCCGCTCAGCCGGCGCTGCTGCGGAACGTAAACGTCTTGTGCAGCAGGAAGGTGAGTACCGGGCCGCACAGCAGAACGAGCCCCAGGCCCACCAGGTAATGCCAGTGCATCGCCTCGCCCAGCGCGGACAGGCCGATCGTCAATGCCAGGCTGACCATCGACACGCCGAGGAACTTGCGATAGCTGGCCCAGCTCGGCGGCTGGCGGAATGTCAGCCAGCTATTGGTGAAATACGAGATCGTATTGGCAAGCGCAAAGCCGGCCATGTTGGCGGCCACCGGCTTTGCCAGCCCGTGCTCCACCAGCGCGACCACCACGCCCGAATGCACGAACGTGTTGACGACGCCGATGATGCCGAAGGTCAGCAGCGCGCGCTGGCGCGCGATCCGTTCCCTCAAGTTAAGACTGCGCAATGGGGTGCTCCTCTCGTACCAGGTAAACAGGGCGTCGCTTGACTTCGTTATATATCCGGCCGACATACTCGCCGAGCACGCCGATACCGATCAGTTGCACACCGCCGATGAACATGCCGCCGGCCATCAGCGATGCGTAACCGGGCACGTCGATGCCGAACACCAGCGTCTTGATGATGATCAGCGCGGCATACAGGAATGCCAGTGCCGAGACGCCCATGCCCAGGTAGGTCCAGATCTTCAGCGGCACGGTGGAAAAACTCGTGATGCCTTCCAGCGCCAGGTTCCACAGTTTCCAGAAATTGAAGCTGGAAACGCCCGCCGTGCGGTTGCTGGTCACGTAAGGAATCGTGACGGTGCGGAAACCGACCCAGGCGAACAGGCCCTTCATGAACCGGTGGCTCTCCGGCAGCTGGCGCAGTGCGTCGACCACGCTGCGGTCCATCAGGCGGAAATCGCCCACGTCGATCGGCACCTTGACCTGCGAGATACGGTTATGGAAGCGGTAGAACGACCGCGCCGACAGTTTCTGCAGCTTGCCGTCCGTATCGCGGTCGCTGCGCCGCGCCAGCACCACCTCGGCGCCCCGTTCCCACTGCTCCAGCATCTCGCCGAGCAGTTCGGGCGGGTGCTGCAGGTCCGAGTCGATCGGCACCACGGCATCGCCGTTGGCGCGGTCGAGGCCGGCCGTCAGCGCCGCTTCCTTGCCGAAATTGCGCGACAGGTCGATCAGGTGCACATTGCGGTGCATGGCGCGCGCTTCCACCAGTTCCTGCCAGGTGCCGTCGCCGCTGCCGTCATTGACCGCGACCACCTCGAATTCATAGTGCGGCAGGCTGTCCGCCACCGCCGCCACGCGGCGAAAGAATTCCTGCACATTGCCCGCTTCGTTGTAGAACGGGGCAACCAGGGTAACCCGTTTCTTCACGGCTTGTTCTCCATTGCGCGGTTGCCGTTGCGGCGGCACAGCCATGCCAGGTCCATGTCGGCGCACACGCCGCCCGGGCCCAGCAGGTCCATCGCCTGCTGCAATTCGGGGAAACTGTTCTTCTCGAACACCACCGCGGTGGTGGCCGGCAAGGCGGCGATTTCACCGGCATAGTTGTCGCATGGTTTCCGGGCGCGCGCAATATAGCCGGTCGACATGGTATAGCCATGGCGCACCGCGTACTGCATCGTCGGCAGCAGCAGCGGCTGGTCCACCTTGCTGCAGCGGAAGGGCGGGTA
>DASVVD010000044.1:0-3856 GCA_036386715.1 Pseudoduganella sp. | reverse complement strand
TGTGGGACCGTCAATCTCACCCGGATCACAGTCATGGCAAGCACCACATTCACCGACACCGTTTTCAGCGATAGCTACACATGGGGCCTGCTCCCCATCGGCGAAGGATCGGACCTCGCCTTTGAAACGGAGCTCGACTATGCGCAGTAAAACCCTTACCCGCCATCCGCTGCGCCGCGCTGGCGGTGCGCTGACCATCGAGCTGGCGGCGTGCATGACGATCTTCCTGGTGATGATGTTCGGCACGATGGAAGTCGCGCGCACGCTGTTCCTGGCCAACACCGTGCAGGAAGTAACGCGCCAGGCCGCGCGCGCCGCGGCGATGACGGACTTTTCCGTGGACGGCAACCTGGCGGCGCTCAAGCGGCGTGCCCTGTTCCGCGATGCCGGCGACGACGGCCCCCTGGTGCTGGCGCCCAACCTCGGCCACGCGCAATTGCGCATCGAATACCTCACTGCCGGCGGTGCGGCGATCGGGGCCGCGGCGATGCCGGCCTGCCCGGCGGCAAACCTGCGCAACTGCCTGCGGGACCCGTCCGGCGGCACCTGCATCCGCTTCGTGCGCGCCAGCATTTGCAGCACCGCCGATGGCGCCTGCACCCCGCTGGCCAACCAGGCGCTGACCGGCCTGATACCAGGCCTGGCCGGATCCGTGCCGGTGGCGGCTACCGTCGTCAAGGCTGAAACGCTCGGCTACCGGCCTGGCGTGAACAACTGTCTCTAACAATAGGAAAATTCGCCATGAAAGCCCTCATGATCAGCAAGGATAGCCTGCTGCACGCCGAAGTCGCCGCGCAGGGTTCCGCCCGGCTGCCAGCCGTGCAGCTCGTCGCGTCGCGCCAGGGACTGCGCGATGCGACCGACCGGATTCTCCCTGAGCCGCCCGACCTGGTGATCTTCGACGCCAGCGGCGTGGAACCCGGCGAGTGGGCACTGGTGGAACGCCTGGCCCGCCTGTATCCGGAGGCCAGGTTCATGCTGCTGGCACATGAGGCGCACCAGGACCTGTTGATCCGTGCGATGCGCACCGGCATTCGCGAAGTGCTGCAGCTGCCGCTGGTGCACCGGGCGTTCCACGAGGCGATGGACCGGATCGAAATCGAGTCCGGCGTCACCCTCATGCGCGACGGCAAGGTGTGCGCGTTCATTGCCTGCAAGGGCGGCAGCGGTGCCACGTTCCTCGCCACCAATTTCGGCTATGCGCTGAGCGCGCTGGCGGAAAAGAAAGTGCTGCTGATCGACCTGCACGGCCAGTTCGGCGACGCCACGCTGTATATCTCCGACCAGAAGCCGACGATGACGCTGTCGGACATCTGCGCCCAGATCAGCCGCATGGATGGCGCCTTCCTCGAATCGTGCCTGGTGCACGTGACACCGAACTTCGGCGTGCTGGCGGGCGCCGACGATCCGGCGCACGTGGTGGACATGAAGCCAGAGCACATGGACACGATCCTGCGCGTGGCGCGCAAGCACTACGACTTCGTGCTACTGGACATGGGCCGCCATATCGATGCGCTGTCGCTGCGCGCGCTGGACAGCGCCGATGCGATCTACCCGGTGCTGCAGCTGGCCCTGCCCGATATACGCGATGGCCGCCGCCTGCTCGACATCTTCCGCTCGCTGGGTTACCCGGCCGAGCGCACGCGGCTGATCGTCAACCGCTACGAGAAGGGCGGCAAGCTGCGCCTGTCCGACCTGGAGCATGCGCTGGGAGCGGACGTGATGCATACGATACCGAACGACTACGCATCGGCCACCGACTCCGTCAACCAGGGCATTCCCGTGCTGCAGCTGGCGCGCAACAGCCCGGTGGCCCGCAGCCTGGCCGACCTGGTGGAGCTGGTGACGGCGCGCCGGATCGTCGAGACCAAGGGCCTGTTCGACCGGCTGTTCGGCCGCAGCGATGCCGGCCAAAAAACTGAAAGGATCCCATCATGAGTTTGCGCGAACGCCTGGCTTTGGCGGAAGAAGCCCGCGGCACCACCGCCACGCTGCCTGCACAGTCGCAGCTGGCCTACCAGGAGCTGAAGGCCACGATGCACCAGCTGATCCTGGACCGCATCGACCTGGAGCGGCTCAAGCGGCTCACGCCGGAGCAGTTCAAGCACGAGCTGGCGCTGCTGGTGCAGCGCATCATTGAGGATGAACGCATCGTGCTCAACCAAGCGGAACGGCACCACCTGGTGCTCGATATCCAGCACGAGATGCTGGGCTTCGGTCCGCTGGAGCGCCTGCTGTCCGATGACGGCATTTCGGACATCCTGGTCAACACCCACAAGCAGGTCTACGTGGAGCGGGGCGGCCGGCTGGAACTGACCGACGTGACGTTCACCGACAATGCGCACCTGATGAAGATCATCGAGAAGATCGTCTCGCGCGTGGGCCGGCGCGTGGACGAATCGAGCCCGATGGTCGATGCGCGCCTGCCGGACGGTTCGCGGGTCAACGCGATCATTCCGCCGCTGGCGGTGGATGGGCCGATCCTGTCGATCCGGCGCTTCTCGGCCAATCCGTTGACGATACAGAACCTGATCGAACTCAAGAGCCTCACGCCGCCGATGATGCAGGTATTGCAGGCGCTGGGCCACGCCAAGATCAACATCCTGATCTCCGGCGGCACCGGCAGCGGCAAGACCACGCTGCTCAACGTGTTGTCCGGCTATATCCCGTCGTCCGAGCGGATCGTCACGATCGAGGACGCCGCCGAGCTGGCGATGCGCCAGCCGCATGTGGTGCGGCTGGAAACGCGTCCGCCGAACATCGAGGGCAAGGGCGAGGTCAACCAGCGCGCGCTGGTGCGCAACGCGCTGCGGATGCGGCCGGACCGGATCATCCTGGGCGAGGTACGCGGCGCCGAAGCGGTCGACATGCTGCAGGCGATGAATACGGGCCACGAGGGTTCGCTGGCGACGATCCACTCGAATACGCCGCGCGACGCGCTGGCGCGGCTGGAAAACATGGTGGGCATGTCCGGCGTGAACCTGACGCCGCGCGCGACGCGGCAGCAGATCGCCTCGGCCATCACCGTCGTGCTGCAGGTGTCGCGCCTCACGGACGGTACCCGCAAGCTCGTCAGCCTGCAGGAAATCACGGGCATGGAAGGCGAGGTGATCTCGATGCAGGAGATCTTCCACTTCGAGCAGACGGGCGTGGATACCGCAGGCAAGGTGCAAGGTCATTTCTACGCCACCGGCGTGCGGCCGCGCTTTTCCGAACGACTCAAGATGTTCGGGATGCCGGTGCCGGACAGCGCGTTCGACCCGGACCGCGTGTTCGAATAGGAGAATGCCGTGGATATCGTCTTCACCGCCTTTGCGGTGCTGGTATTTGCCGCCGTGATCTTCATGGTGGAAGGTGCGTGGATGTGGTGGAGCACCAGCCACGGCGGCAGCGCGCGCCGCATTGCACGGCGGCTCGACCTGATGGCCGGGCGCAGGGAGGGTGGCGAACGCATCAGCATCCTCAAGCAGCGCAAGTATGCCGGCTCGCCCGGGCTGGACAGGTGGCTGCGCCGGATTCCGCAACTGGCTGCGGTCGACCAGTTGCTGCTGCAGGCGGGCGTGCGCTGGCAGGTGGCGCAGGTACTGGGGGGCTCGGCGGGCCTGCTGCTGGCAGCGCTGCTCCTGCTTGCCCTGGTGCCGGTGCCGTTGCCGGCGGCGGTCGCGCTGCTGGCGGGCGCGGTCGCCGCACCGTATGGCCTGCTGCTGAAATTGCGCGGCAAGCGCCTGAAGAAAATCGAGCAGCAGTTGCCCGAGGCCGCGGATTTCCTGGCGCGTGGCTTGCGGGCCGGCCATTCGTTCTCGAACGTGCTGAAAATGGTCGGGGACGAGGTTCCCGAACCGATCTGCGCGGAGTT
>DASVVD010000043.1:0-2294 GCA_036386715.1 Pseudoduganella sp. | reverse complement strand
TCGGTACGGTACACGGCCGCGGTGAAGCCCAGCTTCTGCTCCAGGAAGTCCCACTTGGTGCCGATTTCCTTCGTCGTGGTTTCCTGCGGGTCCATGGTCGGATTCGCCGCGCTGCTGGCCGATGCCGACAGCGTGAAGTTGGCGCCGCCCGGCGGCTGCTTCGAGCTCGCCACGGTGGCATACACGCTGCTGTCCGGCGTCGGCTTGTACAGCACCGCCAGCTTGCCGGTCGTCAGCGTGTCGTTGGCGCGCAACGTCGTCGCCGTCAGCCCGCCGGCGGTCGCCACCGCGGTGGAGAGGTAGTCGGTGTCGTAGTGATCCACGCGCACGCCGGCATTGACCATCCACCGCTCGCCGATCTTCACGTTGTCGAACACGTACAGTGCCTGGGTGTCGGTGCTGCCTTGCGAACCGGCGCCGGTGCGCACGGTGTTCAGGCCGTTGAGGCTGCCGTCCGGGTTCGGCGCGTATAGCGGCGTCGGCAGCAGCGTGCCACCGCCGGCACGGCCATACGACGTCTGCTTTTCGCTGATGAATTCCAGGCCGCCGACCACGGTGTGCTGCAACGCGCCGGTCGTCACGTCCCACGTCAGCACGGTCTGGTTGGCCATGATGCGGTTCTCGACGTCCTTGAACGTGCGGGTGGTGCGGTTCAGCAGCCAGGTCGACGGATTGTTCGCCACGACCGAAGGGTAGGCCGCGCTTGGCACGGTGATCAGGTTGGCGCTCGAACCCATGAACGCGGTCAGCAGGTAGTCCTGCTTGGTCTTGCCGTAGCGCGCGGTGTTCTGGAGACGCAGGGTCGGCGAGAAATCATGGTCGATGCGCACGGTGGCCATGTCGGCCGTCACGTCGTCGTGGTCGGACACGTGGCCGTAGAAGTTTTCAGGATCCACCATCCGCGCATTGCTGATATATGGGCGGGTCGGATCCGGGCTGGTGTAGCCGGGCAGGCCGATCGTCGGCACGCCGCCGTCGGGAATGTTGTCCTGCTTGACGTGCAGGTACGACAGGTGCGCGCGGGTCTTGCCGCCCAGGCCGAAGGCCACCGTCGGTGCCACGCCCCAGCGCTTGTTCTCGACCACGTCGCGGCCGGCTTTTCCGGAGTCCTGCGCCATCACGTTCAGGCGAAAGGCGATGCCGCTCTCGGCATCGAGCACGCGGTTGATGTCGGCGGTGGCGCGCTTCTGGCTGCCGCTGCCGCCCGTGACCGAAGCGGAAACGGCATTTTCCAGGTTGGCCTGCTTCGACTGCAGGTTGATCGAGCCGGTTGGCGCGCCGCGGCCGCTGTCGGTGCCGGCCGGGCCTTTCAGGACGTCGATCTGTTCGATGTTGAAGACATCGCGGGAAATCGAACCGACGTCGCGCACGCCGTCGACGAAGATGCTGGAAGACGTGTCGAAACCACGCAGGAAGACCGCGTCACCCGTGTTCGTGTTGCCGTTTTCACCCAGGAAGAACGTGCCCACGCCAGGGGAATTGCGCAGCGCCTCGGTCAATGTGGTGGCGTTTTGCTGCTGGAACACTTCCTTCTTGATCACGGTGATCGTTTGGGGCGTGTCGACCAGCTTTTCGGTGTACTTCGGCGACGATGCGCGTTCCGCCTTGAAGTCGTTCTCCTTCGCCGCATCGACGACGACTTCGGCCATCTTCTTGGTCTCCTGCGGATCGGCCGCGTGGACGGCGGCGGCAGGCAACAGCAAGGAGGCCAGCACGGTGCTCATCTGCAGGCGGCTGGGGTGTTTACGACTCTTGATCTTGGTCATTTCTAAACGCTTCCGGGTAAGTTTTTGTAAAGACTCGGGAGTTTAGCAATTGTGACAAATTATGTAAACGAGAATTGTTATCATTCGTATTCTTCTTGTCGCTGCCGGGCGCGTCATCTTTCATGACGGAAGTGCTAAGCTGGCGTCTTCCAAGGCAACCCCATTTACACATGATCACCGTCCACCACCTGAACAATTCCCGCTCGCAGCGCGTGCTGTGGCTGCTGGAGGAACTGGGCCTGCCGTACCAGGTCGTGCGCTACCAGCGCGATGCGCGCACGATGCTGGCGCCGCCGGAGCTGAAGGCCGTGCACCCGCTGGGCAAGTCGCCCGTGATCGTGGACGGCGAATGCACGGTGGCCGAATCGGGGGCGATCATCGAGTACCTCGCCGATCACTACGACCAGGGCACGCTGCGCCCGCCGGCGCGCACGCCGGAGAAGCGGCGCTGGACCTATTTCCTGCATTACGCGGAAGGTTCGATGATGCCGCCGCTGCTGATGAAGCTGATCTTCGACCGCGTGGAAA
>DASVVD010000042.1:0-2547 GCA_036386715.1 Pseudoduganella sp. | reverse complement strand
GAACGCCCTTCTCGTCGATGATCCCGGTCAGTAGTTCAGGTTGATTAGACCCACCGTTGTGCTCCGGCTCGTTGTACACATAGGTACGCGAACCGGCTTCGTCTCCCGGATAAGTCACGCTCTCGAGACGGCCGTTCGAATCGTATTGGTAGCGGAATACGACGTTATCCGGAGCGGTAATCGTCTGCAGTCTACCGGCAGAGTCCCACACAAGCTGCAATGCCCGACCGAAGTGATCCGTGACCTTGATGAGGTAATTGACGCCCGGCGCAACGGTGCTCGGCGTGGCACTTGTACTCAGTTGGAACGTGAGCTTCTGGCCATTGCGGTTCTTCAGGCCAACCAAGTGGCCATCTTTGTTGTAGGTTTCGGTAACGTCATCGAGTGTCACCATTGTCCAGCCTGTGCGCAAACCGGCCAAATCCTTCACCTCGATCAGCCGTTCCTTGCGCCCGTGCTCGGCATTCCACGTGCCCGAAGAAAGAGTGAAATAGACGATAGTCCCGTCGTGACGATATGCATTAACGACTTCATTGCCGGCGGTAGAAATAGTCCTATCATAATTACCAAGCCATCGCTTCCCAAAACTGCGGCCGTCAGCGGCCGCTAGTTTAGTATTTCCGGGGCTAGCAGCCAGTGGCGAACTATTATATTTCCGGACGATGCTGAGTGGAAATTCCCCGCCACCTATATAATCGGTTTCAATTTGATATTTATTTCCTGCCGCGACATCGATCGGATTACCGACACTGGTCTTGCATGAATCTTCAGGCAACACTTCACCACAGAAGCGCTCGACTGGTGCCGTATTGCCGCAAAAGAATGAACCCAAACCGAATGAAGCAGTACTCGCCTTGATCTTGCAAATGGCTTTGCCGGGAACCGCGCCATTTTCCCGGTAAAGTGGCGCGCAGATCTCATCGCCACTTTCCGCATTTGCCGCCCTGCCGCGCCCAATCCGGCGAGCAATGCGATAAATATCACAGATTGTTTCATTCCACCCGCCTCCAGTTTTTGAAACTGGATGAGATCCTATCTCAGCCTTAACGAAATAATTACATCAAAATATAAAAATAGTAACTATCGAATTAATATCATATGACCGCCGACAGCCCGGTTGAAAGAAGAATTCGCACCGCTGTTCGCCGCCCCTGCCGGCCCCGTGATGCAGTGCGGCCCAGGTGTGATCGCCCTGCCACAACCTGCTGGCGCTGGAAGTAGCGGGATTGTCGGGGGCTGCGCTGTATCCGGGGTCGTGGTCGGAGTGGTGCACGTCGCCGGCGCGGCCGGTGGCGACTGGCGCCTGACGCCGCCGGCGTTCCCTCGAACCGGTCAGCCCCGGTTCAAAGGCCGCGTGCCGCGGCAGCCTTCAGGGTCTGGGCGATCCACGCCATCGCTTCCGGCACGTCGTAATTGCCCGCGTGCGGCTGGTTCCAGGCCAGCCGGTAGTTCACGTCCTGCACCTTCGGATCGGCCTGCAGTGCGCGGGTAAGGTTGATCGACACGGTGAACGCCGTGTCGCGATCGCGGGTGCCGTGCCGCACGTACCAGTAAGGTGCGGTTTCGGCGCTCGTGCCGATGTAGGCCATCGGGTTGATCAGCCTGACCTGGTTCAGCACCGGCGTGGTGGCCAGGCTGAAATGCCGGCTGCCGGTGATGCCGCTGTCGTCATAGCCAATGCCGTCGCCATGCGCGTCGTTGTTGTCCCAGCCGTACTCGGTGAAGTTGCTGTACTTCTGGCTGGCCGTGCCGAACAGGTTCGATTCGCCGCTGGAGGCGGTGACCGACATGCCGGTCTGGTCGAATGCCGGCGCGGCCTTCAGCGTATTTTGTGTGGCGACGAACTTCAGGTACTTCGCCATGTCGAGCGACACGACTTTCCTGCTGCCGTTGTCGACATCGAGCCAGTCATTGGTGTAGCTGCCCGTGGTGGCGCCGCTCGCGTAGGTCATCTGCTCGCCCAGGTCGGGGATCGTGCCGCCGGCGGCCATGTACACCTCGGCCGAGCGGATCACCTCCTGCCGTATCTGCTCCATCATGTTGTCGGCCGTGAGCGCCGCGCCGCTGCCGTTCGTCAGCTTCAGGCCCTGCTGGTAGGCGGGGAATTTCGCCGCCAGCTGCGCGCTGCCGGCCGGGTTCGGGTTGCGCCCCACCGCGGCACGCGTGCCGAACGCCGTGTACAGCCATTCATAGTGCAGGTCGGCGTTGCCCAGGTCGGTGATCGGGCAATACGCGTTGATCGCCAGGACATCGTCGCGCAGCGTGCTGCCACCGTTCGCGTCGATGCCGGCGGCACCGGCCGCTGCCAGGTACGGCAGGTAATCGGGGCTGTTGCCGGAGGCGCCGATGATCGACGACAGGGCCCCGCCGCCGCTGGTGCCGTTGACCACGATGCGGCTGGCACTGCCCGGCATGCGCGCATCGTTCAGGCGCAGGTAGCGGATCGCCGCCTTGGCATCGACCACCGGCGCCGGCGCCTTGCCGGGATAGCTGCCATCGGCCGCCGTCAGGCCGCGGCTGCGCGTGGCCACGTCGATATATACGTAG
>DASVVD010000041.1:0-13114 GCA_036386715.1 Pseudoduganella sp. | reverse complement strand
GTGAACTTGTCCTTGACGAGGGGGTTGCCGGCCAGTGCGGTCGCGGCGCACAGCATGCCTGCAGCAGTCGAGAGGGCGCGCTTGATCATGGTGTCTCCAGTCTGGTCGTGGTTACTTCTTGCAGGCGGCTGTCGGATTGGCCGCCGGGCCTTCGCTGGTCTGCGCAATGAAGGGGATGGTGCCGTCGGCGTTGTACTGGAACTCTTCCACGGCCACCGAGCGGCGGAACTCGCCGCCGTTCGGCAGCTCGGCATTGTGGTAGAAGATGTACGACTTGCCGTTGAACTCCGCGAACGCCTGGTGGATCGTCGGCGTGTTCTTGTTCTGGTCCATGATCTTGCCGCGGTAGTGCCATGGGCCGGTGACCTTCTTGGCCGTCGCGTACACCGTGTGCTCGGGGAATTCGCGCGAGTACGACAGGTAATACGTGCCGTTGCGCTTGTGGACGTACGGCGCCTCGGTGTAGTGCGGCAGGCTGGCGGTCTGGATCGGGCCGTCCATCTCGGTCATGTTCTTCTTGAGCTTGACGAACTTGAGCGTCTGGTTGCCCCAGAACAGCCACGGCGTGCCGTCGTCGTCGATGAAGATGGCGGGATCGATGTCGTCCCAGGCGATATCGGTTTCCAGCGTCATGTCGTTGGTGACCAGCGCCTTGCCGATGGCGTCGCGGAACGGTCCGAGCGGGCTGTCCGCCACCGCCACGCCGATGCCCTTGGCGTTGGTGCTGTTGTCGTGCACGGTGGCAAAGAACCAGTACTTGCCGCCGACCTTCGTGATGTCGCTGGCCCAGGCCGAGCCGCCGGCCCACTTGAACACGTCGTAGCGCAGCGCGGTGCCGTGTGGCGTCCAGTGCTTCATGTCGCAGGTCGAATACACCAGCCACTCGTTGAGCACGAAATCCTTGTCTTCCGGCTTCGGCCGCGCTTCGTCATGTCCGGTGTACAGGTAGACGCGGCCCTGGTCGACCAGCACGGCGGGATCGGCCGTGAACTTGTCGGAAAACAGCGGATTGCCTGCCAGGGCGGGTAATGCAACACCGGCGGCGCAGGCGGCCGCCACCGCGAGCGCCAGGGCGCCGAGGCTTTGCTTCTTCATCTGGAACTCCTCAGGATTGTTGCGAGCGGACGGACAGCAGCCGTTGCACCACGCAGAACAGGAACAGCAGGCCACCGATGACGATCTTGGTCCACCAGGAACTGAGCGTGCCGTCGAAGGCGATCAGGGTCTGGATCGTGCCCAGTACCAGCACGCCGGACAGCGCACCGGCCACGTAGCCGTAGCCGCCGGTCAGCAGCGTGCCGCCGATCACCACCGCGGCGATCGCATCGAGCTCGGTGCCCTGCGCATGCTGGCCATAGCCGGACAGCATGTAGAACGCGAACAGCACGCCGCCCAGCGCGGCGCAGAAACCGGAGAACGCGTACACGCCGATCTTGGTGCGCGCCACGTCCAGGCCCATCATCAGTGCCGACTGCTCGTTGCCGCCGATGGCATACACGGCGCGGCCGAAGGCGGTGCGGCGCGATGCCCAGATGGCGACGGCCAGCACGGCCAGCGCGATCGCCGCGCTCGGCGAGACGAAGCCGCCAAAGGAGGTGGAAAATACCGGAATCTGCGTCTGCGACGCCGCCACGAACAGCGGGTCCTCGATGGTGATCGACTCGATGCTGATCAGGTAGCACAGGCCGCGGGCCAGGAACATGCCGGCCAGCGTGACGATGAACGGCTGCAGCTGGAAATAGTGGATCAGCGCGCCCTGGAAGGCGCCGAACACGGCGCCGAAGGCCAGCACGATGGCGATCACGGCAAGCGGATGCCAGCCGGCGTTGAGCAGCCAGGCGGCGATCATCGTCGTCAGCGCCAGCACGGAGCCGACCGACAGGTCGATGCCGCCGGCCAGGATCACGTAGCCCATGCCGACCGCGATCACCAGCAGGTGCGCATTGTCGATCAGCAGGTTCAGCATCACCTGCCCGGACAGGAAGCCGTCGTAGGCGGCGCCGCCGGCGGCCAGCAGCACGGCCAGCAGGAGCACGGTCACGAGCGACGTGAACCACGATGCGCTCATGATGCCTGGCCCCGCGGCCTTGTCGACGCCGGTGCTATTCATGACAGCGGTGTTCATTTACGACCCTTCCACAGCTTCTGGAAACCTGTCGACTGCGACAGGCACACGATGAATACGACGATCGCCTTGACGACCATGTTCACTTCGGGCGGCACGCCCAGCGAATAGATGGTCCACGTCAGCGTCTGGATGATCAGCGCGCCGATCATGCTGCCCACCAGGCTGAACTTGCCGCCGGCCAGCGACGTGCCGCCCAGCGTGACGGCCAGGATGGCATCGAGCTCCAGCAGCATGCCGGCGTTGTTGGCATCGGCGCTCTTGATGTTCGAGCTGATCATCAGGCCGGCCATGCCGGCGCAGGTGGAGCAGAACACATAGGTGAAGAAGATCAGCGTGGCGGTACGGATACCGGCCAGCCTGGCGGCTACCGGGTTGATGCCGACCGACTGGATGAACAGGCCCAGCGCGGTTTTCTTCAGCAGCAGGCCCACCACCAGCAGGACCACCGCCACCACCCACAGCGAGAACGGCAGTCCCAGCAGGTAACCGCTGCCCAGGAAGAAGAACGGCTCGTAGTACACCGTCACGATCTGGCCATCGGTGAACAGCTGCGCCAGGCCGCGGCCGGCCACCATCAGGATCAGCGTGGCCACGATCGGCTGCAGCTTCAGGCCGGCGACCAGCACGCCGTTCCACGCGCCGCACAGGACCGCGATGCCCAGCGCGGCGGCCAGCGCCACCGGCATCGGCGTGTTCGCCACGTATTCGGGCACGCCGTTGTTGATCACCATCGTGCCACCGATCAGCATGGCGGCCACCGTGCCGGAGAGCGCTACCACCGCGCCGACCGAGATGTCGATGCCGCGCGTGGCGATCACCAGCGTCATGCCCAGCGCCGCCAGCATCAGCGGCGCGGCGCGGTTCAGGATGTCGATCAGCGGGCCGTACAGGTGGCCGTCCTTGATTTCCAGGCTCAGGAAGCCGGGAATGAAGATGATGTCCAGCACCAGCAGCGCCGCCAGGGCGAGCACCGGCTTGGCCAGCGCATGCGACAACAGGGATGCCTTCGCGGCCGGAGCCTTCGCCGTTGCGGGAGTGCCCGAAATTTCTTCCGCCTGCGCCGGGGCGGGCGCCGGCGAAACCATGTTTGCTTGCGTCATGCGCCCATTCCTTCTTTTTCCTCGCCCGCGATCACCTGCAGCACGGTTTCGTCATCCAGGTCGCCGCGCACGTATTCGCCGCATTTCTCGCGGTCGCGCAGCACCACCATGCGGTCGCTGCAGCGCAGCACCTCCGGCAGTTCGGACGAAATGAACAGCACCGACATGCCGGTCCGGCACAGCGTGGTCACGTAATCCATGATCTCGCCCTTGGCGCGCACGTCGATGCCGCGCGTGGGTTCGTCGAGGATCATCAGCTTCGGATCGGTGGCCAGCCAGCGCGCCAGCAGCACCTTTTGCTGGTTGCCGCCCGACAGCGTGCCGATCGGCGTCTCGATGCTGGCCGTCTTGATGCCCAGCCATTTCACGTAGTTCTCGGCGATTTCCTGCTGCAGCTTCATCGGGATCGCGCGCATCACGCCGGCGCGCGCCTGCATTGCCAGGATCAGGTTCTCGCGCACCGACAGCGACAGGATCGCGCCTTCGTGCTTGCGGTCTTCCGAGCAGAAGCCGATGCCGGCGGCGATCGCGTCGCGCGGCGTGTCGAAGCGCCCCGTCCTGCCGCCGATGGTAATGCTGCCGGTATCGGCCTTGTCGGCGCCGAACAGCAGCCGCGCCAGTTCCGTGCGGCCGGAACCGAGCAGGCCCACCAGGCCGAGCACTTCGCCCTGCTTCACTTCGGCGTCGAGCGGTTTCAGGGCGCCGCGGCGCCCGAGGCCCTCGATCGTCATCAGCGTGCCGCCGGCATGGTGCGCCTGGGCGGCGGCCGGTGCCGCGCTTTTTTCCTCCTCGGCCTGCTGGGCCGGCGCGCCGATCATCTTGTTTACCAAAGCCAGCCGCGACAGTTCGCTGGCCGGGTATTCGCCTTCGCGCTCGCCGTTGCGCATCACCGTGATGCGGTCGGAAATGGCGTAGGTCTGGTCGAGGAAGTGGGTCACGAACAGGATCGCCATGCCCTCGCCGCGCAGGCGGCGCAGCACGCGGAACAGCAGTTGCACTTCCGGTTCGTCGAGGCTGGACGTGGGTTCGTCGAGGATCAGCACTTTCGCCGACGTGTTCAGCGCGCGCGAGATCGCCACCATCTGCTGGATCGCCAGAGAATAGCGGGCCAGCGGCTGCGTCACGTCGATGTCCACTTCCAGCTGGCGCAGCAGCGTGGCCGCCTGCTCGCGCATCGCCTTCCAGTCGACCCCGAACCAGGTGCGCGGATAGCGGCCGATGAAGATGTTTTCCGCCACCGACAGGTTCGGGCACAGGTTGACCTCCTGGTACACGGTGGAGATGCCCAGTTCCTGGGCCTCCAGCGTGGAACCCGGCTGCACCGGCCGGCCATCGAGCACGATGCTGCCTTCGTCCGGCGTGTAGACGCCGGTCAGCACCTTGATCAGGGTCGACTTGCCGGCACCGTTCTGGCCCATCAGCGTGTGCACCTCGCCCGGATACAGGCGCAGGCCGGCATTGGACAGTGCCTTCACGCCCGGAAAGCTCATGTGGATGCCGGTCAGCTCCAGGACCGGCTTGCTGTCAGCTGCCATTGCCGCCGCCGACATCAGTATTTACGGTTGGGGAATTCCTTCACCGCGGTCTCGGCCGGGAACACGCGTTCCTCGACGACCAGGCGCTTCGGCACCTGCTTGCCGGCCTTGACATCCTTGGCGGTCTGCATCAGCAATGGCCCCAGCAGCGGGTTGCACTCGACGGACACGTTCAGCTTGCCCTGGATCATGGCTTCGAACGCGCCGCGCACGCCGTCGATCGACACGATGACGATGTCCTTGCCCGGTTTCAGGCCCGCTTCCTCGATGGCCTGGATCGCGCCGATGGCCATGTCGTCATTGTGCGCGAACAGCACGTTGATGTTCTTGCCGTGCGCCTTCAGGAACGCTTCCATCACTTCCTTGCCCTTGGCGCGGGTGAATTCGGCGGTCTGCGTGCGCAGCAGTTTGAGTTGCGCGTTGCCCTTGGTGACTTCGTCGAAACCGGCCTTGCGGTCGATCGCCGGCGCCGAACCCACGGTGCCCTGCAGTTCGACGATATTGAACGTCTTGCCGGGCTGCTTCTTGACGAATTCGTTCAGCCAGCGGCCGGCGCGGCGGCCTTCCTCGACGAAATCGGAGCCGATCAGCGTGACGTACAGCGACTTGTCGGCCACGTTGACGTCGCGGTCGGTCAAAATCACGGGGATGTTGGCGGCTTTCGCTTCGCGCAGCACCGTGTCCCAGCCCGATTCCACCACCGGCGAGAAGGCGATCACGTCGACCTTCTGGGCGATGAACGAGCGGATCGCCTTGACCTGGTTTTCCTGGCGCTGCTGCGCGTCGGCGAATTTCAGGTTGACGCCGGCCTTCTTGGCGGCATCCTTGACGGACACGGTGTTCGCGGTGCGCCATTCCGATTCCGCGCCCACCTGCGAAAAGCCCATCACGAGGGGCTTGGCCGCCATGGCGGGGAGGGAAATACCGGCCAGTGCCAGTGCCAGGGTGAGTGAACCTGCGGCGATGAAAGTCCTGCGCTGTACAGTCATGCGTGTCTCCGTGCTGTAGGGTTTTGCGAGTTGCAGGCGCCTGCTGGCGGACGTCACTGCAAAAAATGTTGCAATTATTCTTTTGCGGCTATGGTAGAAGAAATCGCCATGCCTAACCAATATATTTTTATCGGCCTGCCATATCTTTTTTGCTATCGCAGCAGCCGCAATCCATACAGGCCGCCGGCAATCGAGCCGTCCCTGGCGACGAACTTCACTTCGATCTTCTGGCCCAGGCCTTCCGGCAGCGTGACATCGCGCGTGTAGAACGCCTCGTCTTCCTTCTCCAGCGCGACCTGCTGCAGCAGCTTGCCGTCGACCAGGATATCGAACCTGCGCCCTGCATCGCCGGAGGCGAACGTCAGCCGCAGCGTCTTCGCTTCGCCTTTCGGGTTGTTCAGCACATAACTGAACCAGCCGGTGGCATGGCGCCAGTGGCGGCCGGCATTGATGCCGGCATCGGCCCCTTCGCCCTTGAAGGCGTGGTCGGATTCGGGCTGCTGTTCGCCGGGCGCCACCTGGTCGATCGTGCGGGCATTCAGCGCCAGGCGCTCCTTCTCGTCCTGCGCGGTGCGTTCCTGCAGCGCCGCATAGCCAGAGGGCGTGGAACGCTGCCAGTACATCGTGTAGCGCGAGTCGTGCAGGCGGAAGAACGGCACCAGCTTCAGGCCTTTGGCATCGTTCGGCCCGCGCAGCACGTCCGGCGCGGTAAACGTCAGCGGCTGCCCTTTCACGGGCTTGATCCGGCTCGTGAAATCCGCGGCATCGGAGACGAACATCGGCGCGGCGCCCAGCGGGCAGATTTCGCCCTTGGCGATGTGGCCCATGCGCGAATCGTCGGCCAGCACGTTCAGTTTCTCGTCCCTGAACGGCGCCGTCTTCGCGGCCAGCACGATCGGGCCGTGCAGCACCGCATACCAGTTCGATTTATCCGGCATCTGCTCCAGGTGCGTCTTCATCGGCAGCTTCAGGTCCACG
This sequence comes from Pseudoduganella sp., assembly GCA_036386715.1. Taxonomy (GTDB): domain Bacteria; phylum Pseudomonadota; class Gammaproteobacteria; order Burkholderiales; family Burkholderiaceae_D; genus Rugamonas. The sequence goes on along the minus strand of DASVVD010000041.1, from coordinate 6,384 downwards.
GTGTCGCCATCGCGCCATTCCCGGTCGATGCTCACGTAGCCGTCGTCGCCGGCACTGGCTTTCACGGCCCTGCCGTTGACCTTCACCACCAGCGCGCCCTTCGCCACCCAGGCGGGATGGCGCAGCTTCATGGCGAATTTTGCCGTGCCATGGACGGTGATGTGGGTGCTCTCCTCATCCGGGAACGCCGTGGCCTGCGTGATGCGCACGTTCTTTTCCGCCCACTTCAGCTCGGACGGGATGAACAGGTTGACGAACAGCGCACCGGCCTCCTTCGCGTAGATGAACTGGCCATACTTCGCATGGCTCTCGATGCCGGAGCCGACGCAGCACCACATGCCCTGGTCGACCTGCGAATAGACGCGGTAGTGGTTCGGCCGCATCGGCGTGAAGTAGACGAAGCCGCCCGTTCCGGGCCGCTGCGACGACAGGATGTGGTTGTACAGCGCGCGCTCGTAGTAGTCGCCGTAGCGGGACTGCGGCTTGGCGGCGAACAGCAGCTCGGTGAGCTTGAGCATGTTGTAGGTGTTGCAGGTCTCAGGGCCTTCCACGTCGTCGATCATCGAACCGAAGTCCTTGCTGTCGTGGAAATGCTCGCGCACGCTGTTGCCGCCGATGGCGACGCTGCGGTTGTCGACCACGGTCTGCCAGAAGAAGCGCGCCGCCTCGCGCATCTTCGGATCGTTCGTCATCGTGCCGACGCGCTCGAAGCCGATCACTTTCGGGATCTGCGTGTTGGCGTGCAGGCCGGTCAGCTGGTCCCTGCCCTGCTCGAGCGGATCGAGCACGGCGCGGTGCGAGAAGCGCCGGGCTAGGTCCAGGTACTTGCGCTCGCCCGTGATGGCGGCCACGTCGGCCAGCACTTCGTTCATGCCGCCATGTTCCGCCCGCAGCATCGCCTGCATCTGCGTGTCGGACAGTTGCGCAGTAAGGCGCAAGGCCCAGTCGGCGTACGCCACCAGCATCGCCTTCGCCTCCGCGTTGCCGCCGATGCTGTACGCATCGCGCAGGCCGGCAAAGGTCTTGTGCAGGTTGTACCACGGCACCCACTTGCCGTTGACGCTGAAGTTATCCGCGTGGAGCTCACCTTTTGCGATCTTGTCGAACGCTTCCTTCCCGCCCGGCACGCCGCCCAGGTAGCCGTCGCCGCCGGCATCCTGGCAGCGTTTCAGCTCGCGCACGAAGTAATCGAGGCGCTCCTTGACCTGCCGGTCGCCCGTCGCCGCATGCATCAGCGCCAGCGCCGACAGGTAGTGGCCGCCCATGTGGCCATCCAGGCCGGACGACTCCCAGTTGCCATACGACTGCTTCACCGCCGGCAGCCCCGCCTCGCGGCGGAACGGCGCCAGCAGGCGATCCGGATCGAGCGCCATCAGGTAGCGCAGATCGGTCTGCTGGGCTTCCAGGAACGGGCTCGCCGCCAGGCGCACGTCGCGCAGCGGGAACAGGTCGGCGGCATGGACCGTGCCGGCGGCAGAACACAAAACTGCCAGCGCGGCAGCCATGGCAAGGGGGCGGAATATCGGCATATCTGGTTCCTACGGTTCAGCTCGTGACACATGGTGCCAGGCACCATGTGTCACGGACTCGGCATTAGCGGCGGTGATTATTTGCCCCCGGCGGGCAGCAGCACGCTCTGGTAGCTGTTCAGCTGCGCCGGGTCGACCACCGGCCAGCCGGCGCCGTCCCACTTGATGTCGAGGACCTTGAGCTTCTGGCGGTAGTCGTCGGCTGTTTCGTAGGCGTGCAGCACCAGCACGTCGCGGTCGTCGAAGGTGTAGGCGCTGTTGTGGCCCAGGCCGACCCAGTCGCGGTTGCCCTTGATGACGGGCGAACCGCCGCCGTTGGCCATGTCCTTGCCGTTCTTGTCCAGGTACGGGCCGGTGATCGCCTTCGAGCGGCCGACCACGACGTTGTACGTGCTCTGCTCTTTCTTGCAGCACAGGCCCCAGGAGGCGAACAGGTAGTAATAGCCGTTCTTGCGGAAGATGAACGGCGCCTCGATCTCCGCCGGCGCGGCCGATTCGTCGGGCTCGAACGCCGGGCGCTCGCGCCGCGCGATCGTGTGCCATTCCTGCGGCTCGGCCGGCCTGGTCCAGTCGGCGTTCAGCTTGAACAGCTTCAGGCCGGTCCAGAACGAGCCGAACGCCATCCAGCCGTTGCCCTGTTCATCGGCGATGACGGCCGGGTCGATCGCGTTCCACAGGTCGCGGCCGGGTACCGACTGGATCACCATGCCCTGGTCTTCCCACTTGTAGTCGGGCGAGCGCGGGTCCAGCGTCCTGTTGACCGTGACGCCCATGCCGGACGTATTCTTGCCGAAGCCGGACACGGAGTAGTACAGATGGAATTTGCCATTGTGCTGGACGATGTCCGGCGCCCAGATATGGTCGTCGAACGTCGGCGCAGCCTGCTTCGCCCAGGTCGGCTGGCCGGCGAACACGCGGCCTTCCGGACGCCAGTTCTTCATGTCCGGCGAGCTGTAGAACGTGATGCCCGGGCCGGTCGAGAACAGGTAGTAGGTCTTGCCGTCCTTCGCCATCACCGGGTCGTGCACGCCGACCTGCGTTGCCTGTGCACCGGCGGCGCCGGCCAGCAGGGCGGCTGCCATTACAAAACTGCGAAAGTTCATGTGACTCCTTTGCTTCTTCTAGTTACCAACCTTTGCGGCCCACAGCGACACCCCGTCCGCATTTTGCGCCGTGAACGTCACAGTGAACGCATTCGCATTGCTGTTGTACTGCCGGGACAGCACGCCGCTGTACCCCGCCGCCGTGCCATCGATGGCCAGTGCGATGCGGTTGCTGCCCTTGTGCGCCCACGACCCGGTCATTGCGCCGGCCACCTTGCCGTCCGCCGACAAGGTGATCGCCTGCGACTGCTTGATGGCTGCCGAGATATCCTTGCCGTGGTTGACCAGCTTGTACGAACCCGCAACCTCCGCCGCCGTCACGGTCGCCGTCGGCGCACCTGCCGCCTGGCTCAGCGGAACGTAGCGGAACGGTGCAACCACCGGCCAGCCATCCTCGTTGATGAACATCTCGTGCGTGCGCACTTCATGGAACTCGCCCGTGCCCGGGAAGCGGGTGTGGAATAGGATGAAGTACTGGTTCGTGGCCGGGTCATGGTACGTGCTGTTGTGGCCCGGCGATACATAGCCGGTGGCCGTGCCGGTTTCACCGGCGGCCAGCGCGAACTGGTGGTTGCCCATCAGCTTCTGGCCGTGCGGCGCGATGCTGGCGTCGTCGAACAGCGGCTTGGCCGGATCCGCCTTCACGCTGGCCATGTCGGTACCCTTCGCATCGACATAGGGGCCATCGGCATTGCGCGAACGCGCCACGCGCACGTTGTAGGCGCCATTGGCATCCAGACCGCCGAACGAGGTGAACATGTAATACCAGCCGCTCTCCGCGCTGTACTGCACGTAGGCGCCTTCGATGCGCGCGTGGTTCCCGCCCAGCAGGTGCTTGCCGTAGCCCTGGCCCGGCAGCGGCTTGCCGGTCGCCGGGTCCATCGCCAGGATGAAGATGCCGCCGGAATACGAGCCGTAGATCATCCACAGCCTGTTGTCCTTGTCGCGGAACACCTGCGGATCGACCACGTTCGGATGCTTCACGGCGTCGTAGAGCGTGCCGTCGGCGCTCGCTTCGCCCCACATGCCGGACTTCAGGATGATGCCCTTGTCAACATACGGGCCTTCGATCTTGTCGGCCACGGCCACGCCCAGCGCCGAACGGGGCGAGTCGCCCTTGCAGGCGTTGTAGTAGAAATAGAACTTGCCGTCGTCCAGCTTGATGACGTCCGGCGCCCACAGCGTGCTGGATTGCGCCCAGGCGAAGGTTTCCGCCAGCACCTTCGTCACGTCCGCGAACAACGGATTGGTGGCGGTGGCGCCGTCGGCGATCTTCGTCCAGTTCATCAGGTCGGTGGACTTTGCCGCGGCCAGGTGCGAGCCGAAGATGTAGAAGGTGCCATCGACGCGCACCACGGAAGGATCATGCACGGAGACGTTGGCGAACGTCACCGGCGTTTGCGCCGGGGCCGTGGGCGTGGTCGTGGGCGTGGTCGGGGTCGTCGGTGCGTTGACGACTGGCGAGGCGCTGCCGCCCCCGCCGCCACAGGCGGCGAGGGTGAGCAGGCCCGCCGCGGCCAGTGCCGCCGCAAGCGTTCCTGTTTTCATCTGCGCTTACTCCACGGCGCCGACCAGCACCGACTTGGCAGGCAGCTGGATGGTCAGCTTGCCGCCGGATGCCTGCGCGCTGTACGCGGCCGGCTTGACGGCGTTCGGCGCTTCGAACGTGTTGTGCGCATCCATCGCGGCGGAGGTCAGGACCTGGCCCGAGAACTTCGTCACCGTGCTGCCGGCCGGGGCACCGCCGACGTTGACGGTCACTTCGGTGGCCTTGTTCGGATCGGTGTTGACCAGCGCCAGGTAAACCTTGCCGTCCTTGGCGCGCGCGGCCGAGGCGCTCACCTGCGGCACCGCCTCGGTGCCCACTGCGTAGGCGCTGTTGTTCTCCAGCGCCACCGGCAGCGAGGTCGCATCCTGGAACGGCACATACATCTTGTACGCGTGGTAGGTCGGCGTCAGCACCATGCGGGTCTTGTCGGTCAGGATCATGGCCTGCAGTACATTGACCATCTGCGCGATGTTCGTCATGCGCACGCGGTCGGCGTGGTCATGGAAGATGTTGAAGTTCAGTGCCGCCACGACCGCATCGCGCATGCTGTTCTGCTGGTACAGGAAGCCGGCATTGGTACCCGGCTCCACGTCATACCAGGTGCCCCATTCGTCGACGAACAGGCCGACCTTCTTCTGCGGATCGTTCTTGTCCATCGCCACCTTGTTGTCGCGGATGAACTTGTCCATCTTCAGCGTGTTCTGCATGGTGCTGAACCACTGGCTTTCCGGGAAGCCGGTGGCGGCGCCCTTCACTTCCCACTTGCCGGTCGGGATCGTGTAGTAGTGGAAGCTCACGCCGGCCATGTCGTTCTTGACCTCGCGCGTCAGCACATCGGCCCACTTCACGTCGTCGGTGTGGCTGCCGCTGGCGATGAATTGCGGCTTGTATTCCTTCGGCGCGCGCAGGAAGGTGGTGGCGTTCTTGTACAGGTTCGTGTAGTGCTCGACGTTCATGTTGCCGCCGCAGCCCCACATCTCGTTACCGACGGCAAAGAAGTCGACCTTCCATGGTTTGTCCCGGCCGTTCTTGCGGCGCAGTTCGGCCAGCGTGGACTTGCTCGGCGACGTCATGTACTCGACCCACTCGCTCATCTCCTGCACCGAGCCGGTGCCCAGGTTGCCGTTGATGTAGACCTGGGAACCCAGCAGCTCGGCCAGGTCGAAGAATTCATGCGTGCCGACCGCATTGTTCTCGGTGACATTGCCCCAGTTGGTATTGACCTTCACCGGGCGCTTGCCGCGCGGACCGATGCCGTCCTTCCAGTGGTATTCGTCGGCGAAGCAGCCGCCAGGCCAGCGCACCAGCGGTACGTGCAGGTCCTTCAGCGCACCCACCACGTCGTTGCGCCAGCCCTTGGTGTTCGGGATCTTCGAATCCGGGCCAACCCACATGCCCTCGTAGATGCCGGTGCCGAGGTGCTCGGCGAACTGGCCGTAGACGTTCTTGTCGATGACGGGGCCCGGCTTGGCGGTATCGATGGTGACGGCGACTTGCCCGAAGGCGCTGCCGCAGACGGCGAGCGCGGCTGTCAGGCTCATGGCGAGGATGGTACGTTGAATCATGAAAAATCTCCTGATATGGTTTTTATTCGAAGACGGCCACGAAGCCGCCACGTGCTTTCAGCTTGACGCTGGTTTTTTTCGATGCGGCGATATCGGCGCGGGAAAACGTGCGCTCGCCGGTACCGTCGGTGATGAGCTTGCCGGACTTGCCCGGGTTGCCGGTGGTGCCGGGGTTGCCAGGGTTGCCAATAAAGGCCAGGTCCAGGGTCACCGTGCGATCCTGCGCGGCGCCGTTGAAGCCGGCCACATACCATTTGCCGCCGGCCTGGCGCGCGATCACGGCGTACCGGCCGGGCTCGCCCGCAACGAAACGGCTGTCGTCCCAGCGTGCAGGCAGCGTGCGCAGGAAGTCCTTCACGTAGTCGGGCGCGCTGGCCATGCCTTGCGGGACTTCGGCAAAGTGCTGGATGCCTGAGACGAACAGCACGGATTCGGCCAGCTCGAACCCGTTGCGGGTGGCCCGTTTGATGTTCGGGATGTCGCCGAACACCATCGGCGTGAAGTCCATCGGGTCGAACAGGTTGCGCGTAAACGGCAGCATGGCCGCATGCGCCGCCACGGCGTCCTGGTCCTTCTGCTCGAAGGTGGTGAACTCGAAGCCGCGCACCGCCTCGGCCGTGACCAGGTTCGGCCAGGTG
>DASVVD010000040.1:0-4880 GCA_036386715.1 Pseudoduganella sp. | reverse complement strand
CGATCAAGCACCTGAGCGAGACCGAGAGTCCCGTGCCGGCCGCATAGCGACGGCCGCAGGTACGGTAATGGAAGTGACGAAAGGGCGCCGGCAAGGCGCCCTTTGTTACATTCGGGGCGAAGCTTTCCGCCACATCCGGGGCATCCATGGCTAGAATGGGGCCATAACGACAACGATGCGAGACACCATGACCGAGCATGTCCATACCAAGGTGCGAAGCGATACCGGCTTCATCACCCTCGACCGGCCTAGGGCCCTGAACGCGCTGTCGCTCGACATGATCCGGACCATTACCGGCACATTGCTGGCCTGGCGCGACGACGACGACATTTCCGCCGTCGTGATCCGCAGCACCACCGAGAAAGCGCTGTGCGCGGGCGGCGACGTGCGCTTCTTCCACGCTGCCGGGCGCGCCACGCCGCAGACCGGCAGCGCGCAGATCGAGGATTTCTTCACCGAGGAATATGCGCTGAACTACATCGTGCATTGTTTCCCGAAACCGTATGTGGCCGTGATGGACGGCGTGGTGATGGGCGGCGGCATGGGCATCGCGCAGGGCGGTCCGCAATGCGGCGTGCGCGTGGTGACGGACCGGACGCGGCTGGCAATGCCCGAAGTCAACATCGGCCTGTTCCCGGACGTGGGCGGCAGTTACTTCCTGTCCCGCGCGCCCGGCAAGCTGGGCGTGTACCTGGCGCTGACGGCGCTGACGATCGGCGCGCCCGATGCGCTGTATTGCGGGCTGGCCGACCACTATGTGCCGGCATCCGAACTGGCGCAGCTGGCCGACCTGGTGGGCTCCACGGCGGGCGCCGGGCTGCGCGAGGCGGTGGGGCTGTTCGGCCGCTCGCTGCGTGGCGAAGTGGGTCCGTCCGAACTGCAGGCGCACCGCGCGCTGATCGACGAGCACTTCGCGCACCGCTCGGTGGCCGAGATCGTCGCTTCGCTGCAGGGCGACGATCACCCCGTGGCGCGCAAGGCGCTGGCCGCGATGGCGCGCCGCTCGCCGCTGATGATGCGCGTGACCTTCGAGATGATGCGCCGCGGTGCCACGATGGGCATCGCCGACTGCCTGCGCATGGAGCGCAACCTGGTGCGCCGCACCTTCGAGCACGGCGAAGTGATCGAGGGCGTGCGCGCGCTGGCGATCGACAAGGACAATGCGCCGCGCTGGAATCCGCCGTCGCTCGACGACGTGACGGACGACATGGTGGCGCGCTTCTTCGAACCGGCATGGCCCGCATGGGCCCATCCGCTGCGCCACCTGTGAGGCCGCCATGGACCGCCGCGCTTTCCTGACACTCTCCGCCGCCGCACTGGCCTTGCCGGCCGTGGCGGTTGCATCCCGGGCGGCCCCGTCGGCTGCACAATCGGCCGCATCCCCGACGGCAGCCACGTCGGCGGAAAAGCCGGTGCCTGGGCCGTTGCCCGTTGCGGACCACCACCAGCACCTGTTCAGCCCGGCGATGGCACGGCTGCTCGATACGGGGGCCGGCGGCCCGTCCGTGACCACGGCGAAGGATGTGATCGCGCTGCTCGATGCGGCCGGCATCCGGCGCGCCGTGCTGCTGTCGGTTGCCTATGTATGGGGCAGCCCGTCGCGCCGCATCGAGGACGAACTTGCCAAGGTGCGTGCCGAGAACGACTTCAACGCCGAGCAGGCGGCCCTGTACCCGGACCGGCTGCTGGCCTTCTGCAGCGTCAACCCGCTGAAGGACTATGCGCTGGAAGAGCTGGAGCGCTGCGCGTCGCTGCGCGGCCTGAAGCACGGCCTGAAGCTGCACTTCGGGAATTCGGATGTGCAGCTGGAGCTGCCCGAGCATGTGGCGCGCCTGCGCGACGTGTTCGCCGCCGCGAATGCGAAAAAAATGGCGATCGCCGTGCACATGCGGGCATCGGTATCGAAGCACCGCCCCTATGGCGCCGCCCAGGCCCGCATCTTCCTCGAACAGCTGCTGCCCGCCGCGCCGGACGTGACGGTGCAGGTCGCGCACCTGGCCGGCACCGGCCCCGGCTACAACGACCCGCCCGCGGACGAGGCACTCGGCGTGCTGGCCGCCGCGGTCGATGCGCACGACCGGCGCACGAAACGGTTGTGGTTCGACGTCGCCACGCTGGCCAACCCGGAGATCACCCCGGAACAGCGTGAAAAACTGGCGCAGCGCATCCGGCAGATCGGCGCCGAGCGCATCCTGTTCGGCTCGGACGCCGCCGCCGGCAAGAACCTGCGGCCGCGCGAAAGCTGGGAAGCGTTCCGACAGCTGCCGCTGACGGACAAGGAATTCGCGCAGGTTGCCAGGAACCTGGCGCCTTATATGAGGTAATGCGACAGCGGGTGCCCGATGCTTATGCCGCTGCCGCCTGGGCAAGTCGCATCGATCGAGGTCGCAAACGGCAGCAGCGCCGCAGGGGTCTGTCCCCGGTAAGCGTCAGCGTGTGCCCAAGTTGCCAGCGCCCCGAGGGGACTGACCCCGGTTTTCAGGCCGGATGTCGCAAACGGCAGCAGCACCGCAGGGGTCTGTCCCCGGTAAGCGTTAGCGTGTGCCCAAGTTGCCAGCGCCCCGAGGGGACTGACCCCGGTTTTTAGGCCTTGCCTGACTAGTGCTGCTCGCGATGGCGGATCAGGGGTTTCGCGGAGTCCACTCCGCGCCTGCGCAGCGGTGTGCGCCTGCAAGCGCACACTCCTTGCATCGCCTAATGTTGTTCCCGATGGCGCAGCCAGGGTTTCGACGAGCCCCGCTCGTCGCTGGCGCAGCGGTGTGCGCCTGCAAGCGCACACTCCTTGCATCGCCTAATGTTGTTCCCGATGCCGCAGCACCACCCGCTCGTCCGCATCGAAATGCCGCGCCAGCCGCTCGGCCATGTACACCGAGCGGTGCTGGCCGCCGGTGCAGCCGATCGCCACGGTCAGGTAGCTGCGGTTGTCGGTCTTGAACGCCGGCAGCCATTTTTCGATGAATCCGCGGATGTCGCCGAACATTTCCTCGGCGCTCGGCTGCGCATCGAGGAAGGCGATCACCGGCGCGTCGCGGCCGTTCAGCGGGCGCAGCGCCACGTCGTAATACGGGTTCGGGATCGCCCGCACGTCGAACACGAAATCGGCATCCTGCGGCACGCCCACCTTGAACGCGAACGATTCGAAGAACAGCGTCAGCGGCGCGTTCTCGCTCTCGACCAGTTCCTTGATCCAGGCGCGCAGCTTGTTGGCCGAAATCTCCGACGTGTCGATCACGTGGCCCAACTGCTCGATGGCCGACAGCCGCTCGCGTTCCTCGCCGATGCACTCGATCAGCGTGCGGCGCGCGGCCGGGTTCTGGCCGGGATGCAGCTCGTGCGACAGCGGGTGGCTGCGGCGGGTTTCCGAAAACCGCGCCACCAGCGAATGCGTGTTCGCGGTCAGGAACATGATTTTCACGTCATGCCCCAGGTCACGCAGCTTGCTCACGTCGGCCGGCAGGCTGGCCAGCGAGGCGGCGCTGCGCGCATCGACCGCAACGGCCAGCGCGTCGGTGCCTTCGTCGGCCAGCGTGGCCACGAGGCTGCCCAGCAAGGCAGGCGGAAGATTATCTACACAGTAATAGCCGGTGTCTTCGAGAACATTCAGGGCCACCGATTTGCCCGAGCCGGAAATACCGGTAATGAGAACGATGCGCATGCGCGCATGATACATGGAACTGCGCATCAGCGCCGCCAGAAACGGTCCAGCAGCGGCGTCACGCTGGTGCCGTGCACCACGATCGACAGCATGATGACGGCCACTGTGATGCCGACCAGGCTGCGGGCCAGCGGCTCCGGCAGGCCGTGGTTGATCGCATACATCAGGTAATACAGCGAACCGATGCCGCGCACGCCGAACCACGCGATGATGGTCCGGGAGGGCGTGCTGCGGCGGCCGAGTGCGAGCAGCACGCTGACCGGCCGGGCCACGCAGAACAGGAACAGCGCGGTGGCCCAGCCGCGCCAGTCGTCGATCCAGACCACCGCCGCGCCGCCCAGCAGCAGCACCAGGGTCAGCTCCGACAGCCGCTCCAGGTGTTCCTTGAACAGCAGCGAATTGGCCGAGATCGTGTCCTGTACCGGTTCCACGCCCTTTTCGGTCACGATGGCCTTGCCGCAGCGGGCCGCCAGTTTCAGCTCGGTCTGGCGCAACGCCACGCCGGCCGCGAACACGGCGAGAAAGCCCCAGGCATCGACCGACACCGTGAGGCCGTAGGCGACCGCGATCAGGCCCAGGCCCATCAGGTCGTCGAGTACCTCGTGGGTGGGCCGGTACTGGCGCAACGCATGGCTCAGCCGCGCCAGGCCGGCGCCACAGGCGCAGCCGATTGCAAGGCCGCCGATGGTGCCCCACAGCAGTTCGAGGCCGAGCCAGTGCAGGCCGTGCGGCCCCAGGTCGTGCAGGCCGAGCATGCCCAGGCCCAGCATCACGAACGGAAACGCACTGCCGTCGTTCATGCCGGCTTCACAACTGAGCGCAAAGCGCAGCGGATCCCTGTCGCCGGCGTGGCGCAGCTGCACATCGCTTGCCAGCACCGGATCGGTGGGCGCCAGCATCGCGCCCAGCAGCACGCCGGCGCCGAGCGGCAGGTCCAGCACGTAATACGCGAACAGCGTCATCAGCAGGATCGACACCGCCATCGCGCCCCAGGCCAGCCGGATCGGCGGCATCCAGCGCGCGATCTTGACCGGAACGGGCATCTTGATGCCCGCCGAAAACAGCGAAATCAGCACTGCCACTTCGGTCAGCACTTCCAGCAGCGGTGCCGCCTGCAGCGGATCGAACGAGGATATCCCCAGGCCGAGCGGACCGAGCACCAGGCCGACGGCCAGGTAGATCATTGCGGACGTAAACGGGAGATGGGCGATCGGCGTTCCCCACA
>DASVVD010000039.1:0-1792 GCA_036386715.1 Pseudoduganella sp. | reverse complement strand
CTCCTTCGGCGCCTTCCTGAACGATATTTCGGAACGCCGCCGCATCGAGCGCGAACTGGCCGACAGCGAAGCCTTCCTGCGCACCATCACCGACAACAGCACGGCGCTGATCGCCTACCTCGACCATGAACAGGTCTACCGGTTCGCCAACCGCCGCTTTGAAACACTGCTGGGCGTGGCGCCGCAGCAGATCATCGGCAAGCGCCTGGACGAGGTAACCGGCGCCATGTACGACAGCTTGCGCAAGCCGCTGGCAGCGGTGCTGGCCGGCCAGGCCGTGCACTTCGAAATCGAGTTCGACATGCCGGGCTGGCCGCGCTATTTCATGGCGGACTACATTCCCAGCTTCGATTCCACCGGCGCGGTGCAGGGCTTCCACGTGCTGGCGATGGATATCACCGACCGCAAGATGGCCGAGCTGGCCCAGGCCCGCAACGAGCAGCTGGCGCAGGCGGCAAGCCGCGCCAAGAGCGCGTTCGTGGCCAATGTGAGCCACGAGATCCGCACGCCGATGAACGCCGTGCTGGGGCTGACGCACCTGCTGGAAAATTCCGCCCTCGCGCCGCAGCAGCGCGAGTACGTGGGCATGATCCGCTCCTGCGGCAAGACGCTGATCGGCATCATCAACGACGTGCTGGATTTCTCGAAGATCGAGGCCGGCCGTATCGATATCGCCGCGTTGCCGTTCGAGCTGGGCGAGATCGTCGAGGCGGCGGCCACCGCGATGCGGGCCAGCGGCAAGCCGCTCGAACTGGTGGTCGACGTTGAACCGGGCCTGCCGGCCGCCTTCATCGGCGATGTGACGCGGCTGCAGCAGGTAATGCTGAACCTGATCGGCAATGCGCTGAAATTCACCTCGCACGGCCAGGTGGTGTTTTCGATCGCCCAGTTGGCCCGGCACGGCAACACGGCCACGCTGCGCTTTGCCGTGCGCGATACCGGCATCGGCATCGCTGCGGAGCAGCAGGCGCGCCTGTTCACGCCGTTCGAACAGGCCGATGCCGGCATCTCGCGCCGTTTCGGCGGCACCGGCCTGGGCCTGACGATCGCGCGCCAGCTGACGGAGCTGATGGGCGGCAGTATCCGGGTAGCCAGCGTGCCGGGCGAGGGCAGCGAGTTCTCCATCACGCTGCCGCTGGCTTGCGCACCGCTGTCGGCAGCCCGGCTCGCCTGCGAACCGGCACCTGCGCCACTGCGCCTGCTGATCGTGGAACCGCAGCGCGCCAGCCGTGCCAGCCTGGCACACGCCGTCGAAACGCTGGGCTGGACGGCTGGCTGGGCCGATTCCGCGGCCGAGGCGCTGGCCGCGGCCGACCAGCCGGTCGATGCGGTGCTGGTCGACGCCGGCACCGCCGTGGTGGCCGAACTGCGCCGCGCGCTGGCGGCACGCTGGCCGGGCCACCCGGTTGCATTCATGCAGCTGGCAGGCGGACCCGCCCCGAACGTGCCGCTGCCGGATGCGGTGCCACTGGTGCGGCCGGTGACCGCCCAGGCCTTGCGCACGGCGCTGGCCGGCGTGGTCGCGGCGGCACCCTCGACGCCTGCAGTTGCGCCACTGGCCGCGCCACCGCCGGAGGCGCAACTTGCGGGAGTGCGCGTGCTGCTGGTGGAGGACAATGTACTGAACCAGCTGGTGGCACAGGGTATACTCGAGCCGCTTGGCGCTGCCGTGACGATTGTTGGTGATGGACAACAGGCAGTGGACCTGATGACCGCGCAGCGCAGCGAAAACCGCTGCGACTTCGACATCGTGCTGATGGATGTGCAGATGCCGGTGATGGATGGGTATACG
>DASVVD010000038.1:0-3025 GCA_036386715.1 Pseudoduganella sp. | reverse complement strand
CACCGGCGCGCCGGTAACCAGCACGGTCCTGCGCTCCGGCGGCAGGTCGAAGGATTCGATGGTGACGATATCGCGCGGACTTTCCTCGCCGGCGAGGATGCGGGCGGTGGTCCATTCGTGTGCCGCCAGGCGCTTGCCGTGCCGTTCCGAATGATCCGCCCACCAACCCTTCCACTCCGAGAACTGGTCGACGCTCGTCGCCTTCGGATACGTGGTCCCCCACAGTTGCTTGTGGGCGGCATTGACGAGCAGGATCGCACCGTTCGTATCGCTTACAACGATGCCTACCGGGGCGGCCTGCAACAGTGCGTCCAGCTTCTGCCGCTCGGAGTCCGCCCGCTGCGCCGCCTCGATGGCGGCCTGCTCGCTGCGGCGCAGCGTTTCCGTCATGCGCTTCTGCTTCGTGATGTCATTGAAGAGGATGGCCACCCTCGGGCCGTCCTCGTCTTCGATCCGCGAAGCGAAAACATCGAACCAGCGATGCAGCGCCTTCGCCTCGTTTTCAAAGCGCACCGGCTCGCCAGTCGAGGCAACCCGGCCGTAGATCTCGAACCAGTGGGACTCGTGCCCGGGGGCCAGCTCGCGCATCGACTTTCCCACCGCATCCACCAGGCCGGTCTGGGCCTGGAAACTCGGGTTCATCTCGCAGAAAACATAGTCATAAGGCCTGCCGTCCCGATCGAACTTGATCTCGATGATGCAGAATCCCTGGTCGATCGATTCGAACAGCGAGCGGTAGCGGCTCTCGCTTCTGCTGAGTGCGACCTCGGCCTGCTTGCGGTCGTGGATATCGACCGATGCGCCGAACCAGCGGCTGATCGAGCCGCTGTGTGGATCGCGGTAAGGCTCCGCCCTGACGAGGAACCAGCGGTAGTCGCCAGTGGCGGAGCGCATGCGGTGCTCGACCAGGAAGACGGTGCCATCGCGCCGCGCCTGCTCGAAGCGCACCGTGGTGAGCGCGACATCGTCGGGGTGTATGACCGCGGCCACCGCGGCTGTCGCGGTTTCCGGCTGCCAGGCCAACCCAGTGTAGTTGCTCCATTGCTGGTTGAAAAACTCCATGCGCCCTTCCGGATCCGTGATCCAGACGATCTGCGGCACGCTGTCGGCCATCAGCCGGAACCGCTCCTCGCTCTGGCGCACCGCCTGGGCCTGGTTGCGTTCGGTGATATCGGCCACCACCCCGGCCATGCGCACGGGATGCCCCTCGTCGTCGTAGTAGGTTCGCCCGCGCGGCGCGATCCAGTGGATGCTGCCATCGGGCCATCGCACGCGTACTTCAAACGACAGCACGCCTGTCCTGGCGGCCCGTGCGAATGCTTCCTGCATGATTGGTTGATCTTCCGGCAGCACATGCCGCATGGCGATGTGCTGGCCCCATTCCGCCTGGTGCTCTTCATAGCCGAAGATCCGGTCGTGGCGCAGCGAACGAACGCTGGACGTATCGGTGGTGAGGTCCAGGTCCCAGGTGCCCAGATCGGCTGCCTCGAGGGCGACACGGAGCCGTTCCTCGGCCTCGGTCGCCATCATCCCGGTTTTTTGCTGCGCCACTGGCGCGGTTATCTCGGCCACCGTGACAAGCACGCCGCCCACCGCACATCGATCATCCAGCACCGGAGAACAAGCAAACGTGAAAAGGGACTCCTCGGGATGGCCATCACGCTCGACCACGAGGCGCCGGTCATGGGAAGTGAACGTTTCGCGCCCATCGAGTACGCCCTCGTAGAGCGGCGCATTGCATTCCCATGCCTCGGGCCAGCACTCGCGCGTCGGCTGCCCCAACCCGGCCGGGTGCTTGCGGCCCATCACCTTGCGATAGCCATCGTTGTAGATCTGCGCAAGCTCCGCTCCCCACAGCAAGACCATGGGCAATGGCGAGGCAAACACCATCGCGGCGGCCGTGCGCAGGCTCGTCGGCCATGCATCGACGGATCCCAGCGGTGTCTGCGACCAGTCCTTCTCCCGGCAAAGGCATGCGAACGCATCCTTGCCTGGGAAAACCAGGTGGGCAAGACCATGGCCCGGGTTATCCGCATCGGATCGATATTGCATCGGTTAATGTTCCATGCCGGCGTTTTGCAGCGCCTCGGTATAAGGTGGAATGCTGGCCACGCTGCCGAGGGAAACCGGGCGCGGCGCATCGGCCGCAGTATAGCTTGTACGCAGTCCTGCCAACGTTCAGCCGTGACAGGCCACGGAATCAGACGGTTGGGCGGCTTGTGCAGGGCAATCCTGCCACGTTCATTCGTGCGCGTTGATGCCATCGGGTTGCTACCATAGTGCGCTTGTCCCCGCACGAGAGTTGCAAATGTCACGTCGACCAACTCACCATCCGCGCAACAACACATCAACGGCCGAGCATGTAGAGCATGCACTTCAGATCGTGGAGCGTGAAGGATTGGGCTCGGCACTGGCATTCATGGAAAAGGCGGGAGTGCCCCATCAGGTCGCCATACGGGTCCTGACATCGCCAGCCTATGCCCGTTCGAAGGAACGCAGGGCCAGGCCGCACTAGCAGGGCCCGACGGATGGACGGCTGAAATCGAAGTGCGCTATGCCTGGCTGGGTGGAGCGCACGGCAGCGTGACCGTAAACCTGCTGCCGGCTCCCGGTCCGCCGCTGGATACGGTGACTTCACCGCCATGCAGGCGCACGATTGTCTTGACGAGCGCCAGTCCGATCCCAAGCCCGCCCTGCGACCGGTCCAGCGTTCGCGCCGCCTGGGTGAACAGGTCGAAAATATGGGGCAGCAAGTCCGCATCGATGCCGATACCGTTGTCCTCCACAGTGGCCACGACCTGATTGCCATCACTGTGCACTGTCAACTCGATGGTGCCGCCCTCCGGCGTGTATTTCGCCGCGTTGTTGAGCAGGTTGACGATCACCTGGACCAGGTCTACGCAACCGGTCAGCCATACATCGGCAACGAGTTGCCGATCATGCTGCAGCGCGAACCAGACGGTGCCCTCGAGGAGCGATTCGTCAGCTTCATTTATCAGCCGACCTTCGACCATCGGGGAAACAT
>DASVVD010000037.1:0-1694 GCA_036386715.1 Pseudoduganella sp. | reverse complement strand
CCGGCGAACAGCAGCATCGCGCACTGCGCCACCAGTTCGCCATCGGCGTGGATGTCGCCGGCCGCCTCGGCCTGCAGCAGGCAGCCGATAAGGTCCTGGCCGGGCGCCCGGCGGCGTTCGCGCAGCAGTGCATCGAAATAGGTAGCCATCTGCATCAGGCCGCGGCGGGCGCCGGACAGTTCCTGCGCTGATGGCTGCAGTGCACCGATAAATGTCGCCAAGCTGTCCGACCAGGCAATGAACTGCGCCTCATCCGACCGCTCCACGCCCAGCAGCAGTGCCATGACGCGGGACGGCAGGGGGCGTGCGATCGCGCCAATGAAATCGAACGCCGGGCAGCCCTGCAGCGGGACGAACAGTTCGTCGGCGAGCTGTTCGATCCGGGGCGCCAGCCCGCGAATCTGTGTCGGATGAAAGCCGGCCGCCATGGCGCGGCGTAGCCGCTGGTGGTCAGGCGCGTCAAGGAACACCATGGCACGCGCGAACAGGCGCTGGAAGGCGTCTGCACCAACCTGCCGCCGGCGGTTGGCGGCAGGCGTGTCCGCGCCGGCAATGCGCTTGATCCAGCCTCCCGTGCGTTGCGAAGAGAAGCGCGGATCGCGCAGCGCGAACTCCACGTCGGCGTGCCGCGGCAATAGCCAGGCGCCCTGGAACACATCGTCGCGCCACTGCACCGGTCCCGCCTCCCGCAGGGTTCGATAGGCAGGGTAGGGGTCCTGAAGGAAGGCGGTATCGAACGGTGGCAGCGACCCGGCGTCAGGCGGCGCTTCCTGGCGCAGTACGGCGGTTGCCATCAGGCCGCGCCTTCGCAGGCATGCTTGCCGAGCCGCCGCGACAGCCACCGGTGAAAATCCGGATCCTGCTGCTTGGGGGCTCCTGCCCAGCCACGCTCGTTGTGGAACAGCTTCCTGAACTCGTTCATATTGCCCTTACCCTTGCCTTTCCGTTTTGCCATAGCGGTAGCCCTCAATGGCGACCCGATACGTTCCTGGTCCATAAGGCGATGATAGTGCTACTTAACGTTTACGTAAACGTAAAGATGAACATATATTGGAGGAATGTTCAATTTTCTGAGCGGGCGCGAACTGTCAGTGGAGAACGTCGCGGGCGTTGTCGGCTTTTTATGGAGGGAGATTCGCGGCGTGATGAGAGCGTGCTGCGGGAAACGGCAGGGCATCTGCGCGGCGTTTACGGACGGTATGCGTTTGCCCGGAGGCTCGGACACGCTGCGGCGCCCGGCCGCAGCACTTCCTGTGCGGATTGAATCTCAGGCCGGCAGCCTTGCGACCGTGCGCGACGAACCCATCGCCTTGTCCAGCTTGAACACCGCCACGACATTGGCGAGCGCTTCCGCCTGCTGTCGCATCGATGCGGCGGCGGCGGCGGCTTCCTCGACCAGCGCGGCGTTCTGCTGTGTTACGCCATCCATGTCGGCAATCGCGCGGTTGACCTGCTCGATGCCGGCGCTCTGCTCCACGCTGGCGGTGCTGATCTCGCCCATGATGCCGGTAACGCGCTGGATGCTGCTGACCACTTCCTGCATCGTCACGCCGGCCTGGTCGACTAGGCGGCTGCCCGCATCGACCTTGCTGACGGAGTCGCCGATCAGGGCCTTGATTTCCCTCGCTGCCGAGGCCGAACGTTGCGCCAGGTTGCGCACCTCCGATGCGACGACGGCGAAGCCGCGGCCCAGC
>DASVVD010000036.1:0-2095 GCA_036386715.1 Pseudoduganella sp. | reverse complement strand
CGGGGTGTGACCCCACGGTGGACACAAGCTGAACTATAAAGAACAGGGAGACACATGGTACTGAACGAAGAACACCGGATGATCCGCGATGCGCTGCGCGACTATGCGCGCGAGCGCCTGGCGCCGCAGGCGGCGCGCTGGGACAGGGAGCACCATTTTCCGCAGGAGGAACTGAAGGAGCTGGCGGCGCTGGGTGCCTTCGGGGTGGCCGTGCCGGAGGAACTGGGTGGTGCCGGTCTCGACTATGTATCGCTGGCGCTCGTGCTGGAGGAGATCGCAGCGGGCGATGGCGGCACGTCGACGATCATTTCCGTCAACAACTGCCCGGTCTGCAGCATTGCCATGATGTACACCAACCCGGCCCAGAAGGAGCAATGGCTGCGGCCGCTCGCGGGCGGTGCGATGCTGGGCGCGTTCTGCCTGACGGAACCGCATACCGGCAGCGATGCCGCCGCGCTGCGCACCACGGCCACCCGCGATGGCGACCACTATGTGATCAACGGGGTCAAGCAGTTCATCACGTCCGGCAAGTATGCCGACGTGGCGATCGTGCTGGCCGTCACCGACAAGGCCGCCGGCAAAAAAGGCATCAGTGCGTTCTGGGTGCCGACCGCCACGCCCGGCTACCTTGTTGCCGGCCTCGAGCAGAAGATGGGCCAGCACTCCTCCGACACCGCGCAAATCGTGTTTGAAAATTGCCGCACCCCGGCGGAAAACCTGATCGGTGAGGAAGGCATGGGCTACAAGATCGCGCTGTCCGGCCTGGAAGGCGGGCGCATCGGCATCGCCTCGCAGGCGGTCGGCATGGCACGCGCCGCGTTCGACGCCGCGCTTGCTTATGCCAAGGATCGTGAGACATTCGGACAACCAATCTTCCAGCACCAGTCGGTACAATTCAAGCTCTCCGAGATGGCAACGCAGATCGAGGCGGCGCGCCAGTTGATCCTGCACGCGGCGTCGATGAAGGATGCCGGACTGCCCTGCCTGAAGGAAGCGGCGATGGCCAAGCTGTTCGCGTCCGAAATGGCGGAACGGGTCTGCTCCGATGCGATCCAGGTGCACGGCGGCTATGGTTATGTGTCAGACTTCCCGGTGGAACGGATCTACCGCGACGTGCGCGTCTGCCAGATCTACGAGGGTACCTCCGACATCCAGAAACTGCTGATCGCCCGGTCGCTGCAGGGATAGTCCACTTGTATGGCCTTCCGCCAGCAACCGGCCAGGCGATCTTTTGCCATTGCTCTTATACAATAGAAAAATGGGAGATGTGCTATGTATCGCGTGATGCTGGTGGAAGACGATGCCCGCCTGGCCGACCTGGTCACGGAATATCTCGCGGGTTATGAATTCAAGGTGGACGTGGTCAGCCGCGGCGACGAAGCACTGCCGCGCTTCAAGGCCAGCCCGCCCGACATCGTGGTGCTGGACCTGATGCTGCCCGGCCTGGACGGCATGCTGGTGTGCCGCCAGTTGCGCGACATTACCCGCGTGCCGATCCTGATCATGACGGCCAGGGAAGATTCCTACGACGAAGTCTCGCTGCTGGAACAGGGCGCGGACGACTTCATCAACAAACCGGTGCAGCCGCGGGTGCTGCTGGCCCGCCTGCGCGCACTGCTGCGCCGCGCCCAGGGCAAGGCCGCCGGCGATTCGCTGACGTTCGGCTCGCTCTCGATCGCCACCAGCGACCGCACGGTCACCTGGCGCGGCGAACCCTGTGTGCTGAGCAATACCGAGTACAAGCTGCTGCTGGTGCTGGCCGAATCCGCCGGCACCGTGCTGTCGCGCGATGCGCTGCTGAAAAAAATGCGCGGCATCGAATTCGACGGCCTCGACCGCAGCATCGACAACAGCATCTCGAAACTGCGGCGCAAGTTCGACGACACCGATTCGGAAAAGATCAAGACCGTCTGGGGCGAAGGGTACCTGTTTTCACCTTCCGCCTGGACACATTGAGGCTGGCTAAAAAACGGCCATGGCGTTGTTGCAGCGCCTTGCCGTGCTAAAGCACTGGCAGCGGCACTGCGCCTAGCCCTGACCGTTTTTAGCCAGCCTCGAGTTACGTGTTTTAAAGTGAAAGCTATAGCCAAGTGGC
>DASVVD010000035.1:0-1972 GCA_036386715.1 Pseudoduganella sp. | reverse complement strand
GACGAGCCGACCGAGGGCATCCAGCCTTCGATCATCAAGGATATCGGCAGGGTGATCCGGCTGCTGCGCGAACGCGGCGATATCGGCATCCTGCTGTGCGAACAGTACTTCGATTTCGCGCACGAGCTGGCGGACACCTTCGTGGTGATGTCGCGCGGGGAAGTGGTGGCCAGCGGCGGCGCGGAGGAGATGGGCGGCGAGCATGTGCGGCGGCACCTGGCGGTGTAGTGCCTTTACAACCCGGCGCCGGGGCAAACGGCGTACGCTCCTGCGAACACCGCGCCCCGTCGGAGGGACCATGACCAGACCGTTGAGTACCACGCTTGCGTTTTGCGCCGCATTGATCGCTTTGTCGGCCGCCTTGCCTGGCCTGGGTGCAGCGGGGCAGGGCGCGGCTGGCCAGCACCCTGCCGGCCCGCACTCCGCCGCTCCCCCTGCCGGTGCCTACGGCATCGCCTTCGCCAGCTTTGCCCCGCTGGACAACGATGTCTACATTGCGCGCGGCGACGGCAGCGGCGCCCGGCCCCTGCTGGCCGGCCACTGGCATGACTACAACGCCAGCCTGTCGGCGGATGGCAGCTGGGTCACCTTCACGTCCGAGCGGTCAGGCTCGGCGGACATCTGGCGCGTGCGGCCGGACGGCACGGCGCTGGAACGGCTGGTTGACGGACCCGCGTTCGACGACCAGGCCGTGCTGTCGCCTGATGGCCGCCAGCTGGCATTCGTTTCCGACCGCAGCGGGCAGGCCGACATCTGGGTGCTGGACCTGAAGACGCGTGCGCTGGCCAACGTGACACATCACCCGGGCGGCGACTTCCGGCCGGCCTGGTCGCCCGATGGCCAATGGCTGGCGTTCACTTCCGACCGCGAATCGGCGCAGACCAGGTTCAACTTCAGCACGCAGCATTCGACCGCGATCTACCTGGTCCGGCCGGATGGCAGGGAGTTGCGCCGCCTCGGCGGCCTCGGCGCGTTCGAAGGCAGCCCGGGCTGGTCGCCCGATGGGCGCAGCGTGGTGTTCTACCAGTGCGACCTGGCCAGTGGCACCACCATCGTTTCGCCGCGCCGCCTGCCCGGTACCACGCAAATCGCCGCGATCGATATCGACAGCGGCGCGCGCCAGGTGCTGACCGCGGGGCCCGGCGTCAAGCTGTCGCCGCACTGGCTGCCCGGCAGGCAGCTGGGGTATGTCAGTGGCGGCGCGCTGGCGTTCCTGCCGGCCGGCGGGGCGGTGGATGGCAAAACCAATGGCGGGATTATTGGCAAAACCAATGGCGAAATCAAGGGAGAGATCAACAGCCCGAGCTGGTCGGCCGACGGCAGGATGATGGTATTCCACCGCGAGACCGACAGCGCCTGGCCGCCGTTCCAGCACTGGCACAGCCTCGATCCGGCGTTCACGCTGCTGCGTACCGGCGTGTTTCCGTC
Organism: Pseudoduganella sp.; assembly: GCA_036386715.1. GTDB lineage: Bacteria > Pseudomonadota > Gammaproteobacteria > Burkholderiales > Burkholderiaceae_D > Rugamonas. The sequence goes on along the minus strand of DASVVD010000035.1, from coordinate 544 downwards.
ATTTTTACCGGATGGCGGCCGGATCGTGCTGAACGACCGCACGGCGGGCATCCTGCACAACAGCATCATCACCGTCGGCGCCGATGGCGGCCAGCCCGCCATGCTGTTCCATGACGACAGCCGCAGTGCGCTGGCGCCTGTCGTGTCGCCGTCGGGCAGGCAGATCGCCTTCGGCATCGGGCGCTTTTTCCAGAGCGTGCAGGGCAAGGCCGTGGCCGACATCGCGCTGATCGATGCCGACGGCAGCAACCTCACGCTGCTGACCGACGGCTCGGGCAACTTCGGCTTGCCCAGCTGGTCGCCTGACGGCCGGCAGCTGGTGTACCGGGCGGCCGGCGGCGCCGAGGATGGGCTGATCATCATGGACGTGGCCAGCCGCAGCACGCGGCATGTGCCGGGCACGGGCACCAAGGACAATTTCCCGGCCTGGTCGCCACGCGGCGACCTGATCAGTTTCACCAGCAACCGGGACGGCGATTACGAGATCTACACGGTGCACCCGGATGGTTCCGGCCTGGCGCGGCTGACGCGGCGCCCCGGCAAC
>DASVVD010000034.1:0-10931 GCA_036386715.1 Pseudoduganella sp. | reverse complement strand
CAGCGCCTTCGACTCCGATTCGCTCTGGTCCAGGTGTTCCTGCGTGAAGTTCCAGTAATACTTGCTCGGGTCAGCCAGGTAGGCGCGCTGGGCATCGTTGAAGATCAGGTTCGGCCGGTTGCCGGTGAGATCGAGCGTCTCGCTCTGCATCTTGATCGCGGTCGCCACGGTGGAGTCGAAGCCGTGGCTCTTCGCCTTGATGCGCTGCAGGTCGCCAGTCAGCGTCCAGCTGTCGGTCGGGCGCCATTCCACGTTCCAGGAGATGTCGGTCGTGTCGGACTTGCGGTTGGCGATACGGGTGTCGGCGCCGAAGTCGATGCCGCCAGCCTGCGGCGACGTGAAGGTGCCGGTCAGGAACTGGCCGTTGGCGCCGTACGTGGCATCCCGGCTGACCTGGAAGTCGTAGGGGTTCGACGCGGCGAAGATCGCGTTCTCGTCCCACTGCATTTCATACTTCGACTTGAAGAAGGTAAGGTGCGAGCGCAGGTTGGCATCCTTCTTCCACTGCAGCGCGCCGTACAGGCCCTGGCGTTCGCGGTTGAAGTTCAGCGTGCGCCACTGCGCGCCCTTCGGGATCCAGACGGTCCTGCCGGCGACGACATTGTCGCGCGGGTAGTACGGCTCGACCTGGAACCCGTCGGTGCGGGTGCCGCTTTCGGAGTGCGCCAGGTCGATCAGCAGGCCCACTTCGCCGATGCCGGTCTTCCAGCGGTCCGACAGCAGGAGCGATGCCGAAGGCGACCATTTGCCACCCTTCAGTTCCGAGTACGTGGTGGAGGCCGACAGCGCGACCTTGCGGCCCTTGAAGTCGAACGGCAGCGCCGTGCGCAGGTTCACCAGGCCGCCGATGCCGCCTTCGATCAGTTCGGCGGAAGGGTTCTTGTAGATGTCCACGCCGGCCATCAGCTCGGGGGGTACGTCCTCGAAGTTCAGCGAGCGGCCGCCGTTGGCCGAGAACGAATCGCGGCCGTTCAGTTCCGAGCGCACCCACGACAGGCCGCGGATCGATACGCCCGAGCCTTCGACGGAATAATGTTCCGGGTCGCTGCGCGACATCGTGCGGTCGATCGTCACGCCGACCACGCGCTGCAGCACCTCGGTGACCGACTTGTCCGGCAGCTTGCCGATATCGGCAGCCACGATCGAATCGACGATCTCGTCCGAATTCTGCTTGATTTTCTGCGCGTTTTCCAGCGAAGCGCGCTGGCCCGTCACGACGACGGTGGCGGTCGCGGCGGGCGCGTCCGTGTTCTGCGCGTGGGCCGCACCGGCCATGAACGCGATCTGCGCGGCGGCGAGCGCCATCGCATTGAGCTTGAATTGTTTCACCTGCATCTCCTAGAAAATAATATTGTCCGGGCTTCGGGGTCTCGTCAGCGCAGCTGCGCGCCGAGCTCCCTTGCCTCACCCTGCTGCAGTTTCAGAATCACGGTCTTCGCACCCGCGCGCAGCCGCACGGTGCCGGTCCCGTTGCCCGGTCTCGCCTTGACGGTCGCGGACGTCAACTGCCCGTCGCGCCACGTCATGTCCACTTCATACCCGCCCCGCGCCCGCAGGCCCGATACCGCGCCGCTGCCCCAGGCCGCCGGCAGGGCCGGCAGCAGGTGCAGTTCGCCGTCATGCGACTGCAGCAGCATTTCGCAGATCGCCGCGGTGGTGCCGAAATTGCCGTCGATCTGGAACGGCGGGTGGGCATCCAGCAGGTTCGGATACATGCCGCCGGCGGTATTTTCCTCGGTCCCCGGTTTGTGCTCGACGGCGCGGGCGCCGGGCGTGGCGATCACGCCACGCAGCATCGCATGGGCCTTGTCGCCGTCACCCAGGCGGGCCCAGAACGCGGCCTTCCACGCCATCGACCAGCCGGTGCCCGCCTCGCCGCGCGCGGCCAGCGACACGCGCGCCGCTTCGGCCAGCTTCGGCGTGCGCTGCGGCGTGATCTGCCGGCCCGGGAACACGCCGAACAGGTGCGACACGTGGCGGTGGTTGTCGTTCGGCGTATCGAGGATCGGGTCCTTTTTCTCTTCCATCCATTCCAGCAGCTGGCCCCAGCTGCCCACCTCCGGCGCGGCCAGGCGGTCGCGCGCGGCGGCCACCTGCCGGGCGAAGGCGGCATCCTGATGTAGCTCGCGCGCGGCGTCAACGGTGTTCTGGAACAGGTCCCACACGATCTGCTGGTCGTACGCCACGCCATCCTCGACCGGGCCGTGCTCGGGCGACCAGCCGTTCGGCGCGACCAGCGTCCCATCGGGCAGTTCCTTCAGGTAGTCGAGCCAGAACTGGCTGACTTCCTTGAGCAGCGGATAGGCCACCTCCTTCAGGAAAGTTCCATTGCGGGTGAACGCGTAGTGCTCCCAGAAGTGCTGCGCATACCAGGCGTTGGCCGTCTTGTTCCACTTCCACTGCATGAAGCCGAACGGGTTGGTTTCGGTGCGCACCGTCCAGCCGCGCACCGGCTTGCCGTCCTTACGCAGGAACGTTTCCACGACCTGGCCGTCCTCGCTATCGCGCGAAGGATGGGCGGCGCTCTCGGCCATCAGGCGGCGGTACGACGGCACCATCGATTCGACGAAGCCGAACAGCGGCTCGGCCAGCTCGGACAGGTTGGCCGTTTCCGCCGGCCAGTAATTCATCTGGATATTGATGTTGGTGTGGTAGTCGGCGTTCCACGGCGGCGTGAGGCTGTTGTTCCACAGGCCCTGCAGGTTGGCCGGCAGCGGGCCGCGCGAGCTGCCGATCAGCAGGTAGCGGCCATACTGGAAGACCTGCGCTTCGAGTTCCGGATCGTTGCCGTGCTGCGTGTAGGCGGCCAGGCGGCGGTCGGTGGTCAGCGCGCGGCGCTCCTGCGCCGTTTTCGCGTCCCATGCCGCGTCGACGTCGAGCTGCAAACGGCCGAACAGTGCTTTGAAATCGTTTTCGTGCTCGCCCTGCAAAACAGGCCACGGGCGTGCGGCGGCGCGTGTCACGTCGTCGGTCACGCGGGCCAGCGGGTGCGTGCCCTGGAAGTTCGCCGCGCCGTCGCGCACGTAGCTGGTGCCGGCGCCCAGCACCAGCGTGACCGCGTCGGCATTCTCGAAGCGCACGGCATCGCCTTCCATCGTCACCTTGCCGCCTTCGTTGACGACCTGCACCTGCGCGGCATAATCCATGGCGTTCGACGACAGCGGCTGCTGGGCCGGTGTCCACTGGTTGCCCCGCTCGCGCGGCACCACGAAGCCGGCCAGCGAACCGGTGGCGCGGATGCGGTTGCCCCAGGCGTTGATGTGCGCGCCGTGCTGGTCGGTCAGGCGCACCGTGCCGCTGTAGGCGCCGGGTTTGTCCGCGGTCAGGCGCACCACGATCACGTCGGCCGGGTGGCTGGCGATCGTTTCGCGCCGGTAGCGCACGCCGTTCACTTCATAGCTCACCACATGCAGGCCGCGCGCCAGGTCGAGCGTGCGTGCATAGCCGGTCGCGGCGGCGTGGCCCGGCAGGTCGACGAACAGGTCGCCGAACGGCTGGAACGCGCCCATCGATTTCGTGTCGCCGGTCCACAGCGTGATGTCGTTGAACTGCAGGTGTTCGCGGCCCGGCTGGCCGAACACCATGGCGCCGATGCGGCCGTTACCGACCGGCAGCGCCTCGCGCTCCCATCCGTCGGCATTGTCAAGGGCCGGGCGGTCGTAGCGCAGCGCCAGGTCGGGCGCCGCCTGCGCCGCCGACACCGTGAAAAGCATCGTCGTGAAGATCATGCGCATCATTGGGCGATCTCCCCATAGACGATGCCGCGCCCGGCACTGCTCATGTAGACGCGGCCGAACACGTTCATGTCGCCGGCCACGAAGCGGCCGTCGGCCGGGCCGCCGTACTGGTGCGCGTCGTCGTTGATGCGCACCCAGTTGCCACCTTCGTCGGTCGAGCGCCAGATGCCGCGCAGGCCGTCGACCGTGCCCCAGATGTAGACCGCGGGATAAGCACCTTCGCGTTCGGCCTTGCCGAAGCCGACCGCGCCGGCATAAGTAACATCCTTGAGCATGGCGAACGTGGTGCCGGCATCGCGGGAGCGGGCCAGGCCGCCGTTTTTCAGGGCGACCCAGACATCGCCGGCGCGGCCCGGCGTGGCGCGCACGAGCTCCGAACCTTCCTTCGGCAATTGCGCCGTTGCGGTGAAGGTGCGCCCGCCATCGGTGCTGGCGACGAATGCGCCATCCTGGTAACCGTAGAAACGGTTCGCGTCGACGCTGTCGGCCACCGGCCGTGCCGGATTGATGCCGCCAACCGCGGTCCACGTATCGCCATCGTCTATCGAACGGAAAGTCACGCGCGACCCATTCTTACCGCGTTCCGGCGCATGCAGCAGCACCTTGCCGTCCGCCGACAGGGCCAACTGGCCCTTGGTGCCGTTCATGCCGCGGGCCAGGCGCCAGGTGGTGCCGCCATCGCGCGTCACGTAGATTGACTTGCCTGCCCGTGCCAGTACCTGCGGCTGCGCGCCGGCAGAGGCCAGGCCGAACGTGGTGCCCATCTGCGGCTCATGGATGCGGCCGTAGTCCTTCAGGTTCGCATGGACGAAGCCGTCGTAGTCGCCGATCGTCGAGACCAGCGGCGCGCCGGCACGGCTGACGAGGCCCAGCGGCACCGTCTCCTCGATGCCCTTGACGTCGAAGCGCCAGGTGACCGGCGTGGCATCGAGGTTGGTGGTCTTGAAAACGCCGTTGCCGGAGGTGACCCAGGCGGTGCGGGAATCGAACGGATCGATGGCGAACGTGCTGGCCCAGTGGATCGCATGGCCCTTGACCCACGAAACGCCGGCGCGGTCCATCTCGAAGCCGCGCGCCACGAGATCGGTCCAGGTGGTGCCGCCGTCGGTGGACAGGAACAGCCGGTCGCCCTTCGCGTCGCCTTTGTTCTTGCCCTGGGGCGCATACAGGCTGATCGTGGAAGCGAGCACACGGCGTGGATCGTTGCGGTCGACGCTGATGCCGGAATACGATGCGCGCGGACCCTTTGGTGTGACGTCCTGGCCCGAGCCGGCGGCGATGCCGTACTTGCGCACGGCGCCGCTGTCCATCTTCTCGTCGCCGCGCGGGTGCGGGCCGGCGCCGTTGGCAAACGTCACGTACAGGTGGCCGGCGCCGTCCAGCGCGGCGCGCTGCGGCATCAGCCCGTCCGGCGTGGCATCCATGGCAACGAACGTGACGCCGCCATCGTCGCTGCGGAACAGGTTCGTGCCCGGGCGCGACACGCCGACGAACAGGCGCTGCGCGCTGCCGCCGGCAGTGCCATCCCTGCTGACGCTGGCCGGGTCGGGCACCACGAAGGCGATGCCGGCGCCGTTCGGCGTGGCCGTCACGTCCAGGCCCGGCAGGCGCTTCCAGGTGGCGCCGAAGTCGTCGCTGCGGAACAGGCCATTGGCACGCGTGCCGACATACAGCACGTTGCTTGCGCCGGGATCGACCGCCAGGCGTTCGCCGTTGTTGCGGCCGGCGCCATTGCCGTGGGTCTTGAATTGCGCGGTCACGTCGGCGATCGCGAAGGTCTTGCCGTAGTCGCGCGAACGCAGGATCGCCGTGCGGCCGCCGTTGTGGTAAGCGATGCCGGCCAGCAAGTAGACCTTCGACGCGTCGCGCGGATCGCTGGCCAGCGAGTCCACGCCGAGCAGGCCGGTCTGGTCTTCGGAAACCCAGTCCAGCAGCGGCACCCAGCGGTCCCTGTTCCAGCGGTAGGCCCCGCCCACATCGGTGCGGGCATACACCACGCCCTGCTCGGCCGCGCTCGGCAGCACCGCCGAGACGAAGCCGCCGCCGCCGACTGCCACGCTGTCCCACGTGTAGCCGGTCAACAGCGGCTGCAGGATCGGATCCATTGCCCTGCCCCAGATTTCGTAGCCGCGTGCGTTCGGGTGCAGCAGGTCCGGCATGATGTCCTTCGACAGGGTGCCGCGTTCGTCGAGGAAGGCGCTGCCGATGTCGGCGAAGAACACGCGGCGGTTGTCGGCGAAGCTGGCGATGCGCTGGTTGACCGCACTGTTGATGCGGCGCGACGGGCTGTCCACCGCGTCGCGCGGGAACATGCCCAGCAGCAGGATTTTTGCCTTCGGCAGGCGCTGCTGCAGCTCGTCGATCACGCGGCGCAGGCCGGCGGCGGTGGTGGCCGGGTCTTCCTGCCGGCTGCCGGTGTTGTTGGTGCCGGCCATCAGCACCACCACTTTCGGGTCGATGCCGTCGACTTCGCCGTGCTGCAGGCGATACAGGATGTTCTCGGTGCGGTCGCCGCCGAAGCCCAGGTTGATCGGGTGATAGCGGCCATAGCGGCGGGCGAATTCTTCCTGGCCGCTCTTGGCCCAGCCCTCGGTGATCGAGTCGCCGAGGAAGACCAGTTGCGGCAACGTGCCATTGGCGCGGCGTTCGGCATTTTCCCGGACGCGTTGTTCGTGGCGCGGCATCCACCAGTCGATGGACCACGATTCGGTGAGCGGTTCGGCCGTGACGGAGCGCGTTTTGTAGTCGGGGCAGGCCGTGTTCGGCGTGCCGTTTTTCAGGATGCGCAGGTTGGCGATGGCGAGTTCGCCCTGCCCCGTCGCCTCCACTGAAAACGGTTTCATAACCGCTTCAAAAAAATCGCCGTCGCGGTAGAAGCAGCTCAGGGCGATCGACACCGGTTTCCAGCCCTGGCCCGCGGCGGCACGGCCGGCCAGCACATACGGCACCTTGCGCTCGCAGCCTTCGCCGCAGTCGAGCTTGAAGTCGATGCCGCCTTTCGCCAGCTCGCGCACGTTCAGGTCGAACGCGACGACGCCCTTGGCAAGATACGGGCGCAGGTCAGGGGCCAGGTCAGGCGGCACGCTGTCGAACCGCAGGCCGGCGGACCAGATATCGCGCCATGCCAGCGTGAGGGCCTGACGCCCGGCCACCTTGCCGGTGCCGCCACGCACCACGCCATCGGGCAGCTTCGCGTTTTTCGGCACCACGGTACTTGCTCCGGCCAGCGGCACGGCGGTATCCGGGTCCGCGACCTGCACGCGCCAGCCCGCGCCCGGACGGTCCTTGAACAGCGTGAGCTGGTCAGGCGTGGCGGCGCCGGCTGCTACTGCGTGTGCGGAAGCGGCCGCCAACAGCAGCAGCGGGAGGATATGGCGCATGGTGTCTCGTGATTATGGTTATTGCAGCATTCTGGCCGTGGACGGTAACACACATCAATTACGAAATTGACCAGTGCGCTAAACGAAATTTCAGCTTTGCAGCGACACCCGGTAGACGGTGGTTTGCCGGTAGACCTGGCCGGGCCGCAGAATCACGGCTGCGGCGCCCTTGTGGTTCAACTGGTCGGGGTAGGCGCCGGCTTCCAGGCAGAAGCCGTCGTGTCGCGAATATGTCACATCGTTGCGGCCGCGGATGCCCGTCAGGCCGTTACCGCTGTAGAACTGCAGGCCCGCCTCGGTGGTGGCCACGTCCAGCTGGCGGCCGGAGCCGGGGTCGATCACGCGCGCGGCATTGCGCAGGCGGCCCGGTTCGCGCGGGTTCGACGGCAGGCAGTAGCAGTGATCGAAGCCGCCGGCCATGCTGATCTGCGGATCGGGCCAGCGCATGCGCGGGCCGATCGCGGCCGGCTGGCGAAAGTCGAACGGCGTGCCGGCCACGCTGGCACGGCGCACCGGGATGCCGACGCCATCGGTAGCCATGTATTCGTCGGCATCGATGCACAGCATATGGTCGCCCACATCGGCGCTGCCGCCGTTCAGGTTGAAGCACGGGTGCGAGGTGAGGTTGACCGGCGTGGGTGCATCGCAGGTGGCCTGGTATTCGATGCACAGGCTGCCGTCGTCGTCGAGCTGGTAGAACACCTGCACGGCCAGGGTGCCGGGAAAGCCGCCCTGCCCGTCCGGCGACACGTACGACAATGCCAGCCCGCCGTGCGCCAGTTCGCCCTCCCAGTGGGCGGCATGGAAGCCGGTGTCGCCGCCGTGCAGGTAGTTGCCGCGGTCGTTGATGTCGGTCTGCACCACCCGGCCATCGAGCTTGAAGCGGCCGTGCGCGATGCGGTTGGCCCAGCGGCCGATGATGGCGCCGAACCAGGCGTGGTGCAGCGTGCCGTTCAGGCGCAGCTGTTCATGATCGGGGTAGCCGAGCAGGATGTCGGCCATGCGGCCGTAGCGGTCCGGCGCCAGCCAGGACACCAGCGCGGCGCCGCGCTCGCTGATCGTCACGCGCATGCCGAACGCATTGGTCAGCGTGAATTGCTGGGCCGTTGCCTTCGAGGCGGCGATCAGGGGCATGCTGTTCATGCCTGCAGGTCGCCGGCCGCTTCGGCGCTGCGCTGGCGTTCCTGCCAGGCGCGCGGCGTGCAGCCGAGCTCGCGCTTGAACACCGAGTGCATGTACTGGCTGGACGTGAAGCCGCAGCGGATCGCCACGTCCGTCAGGTTGCAGCTGCCGCGCGCCAGGTAGCCGGTGGCCGCCTCCAGCCGCAGGCGCAGGATCTCGTCGTGCACGCTGCGGCCCAGTTCCGTGCGGAAGTGCGCCTCCAGCGACGAGCGCGAGATGCCGACGTATTCGGCCACCTGGTCGGTCTTGATGCCCTGGCAGGCGTACTGGCGGATGAAATGGCGCGCCCGCATCACGTGCGGGTGCTTGCCCGCTTCGTGCTTGCTCGAAGCGAGCACGTTGATGCCGGAAGGCGGCACCAGGATGCGCGTATCGGGCAGGCGCACGCCATGCAGCATCTGGTCCAGCAAATGCGCCGCGGTGCGGCCCATTTCCTGCGCGCCCTGGATCACGGAACTCATCGGGATGCGCGTCAGCATGCGCGCCAGCGGATCGTTGTCGATGCCGATCACGGCCACCTGCTCGGGCACCTCGATGCCGGCCAGCGCGCACGCCTGCATCAGCTGGCGCGCCCGGGCATCGGTGACCGCGATGATGCCGACCGGCTTGGGCAGGCTGTGCAGCCAGGCGATCTGCTGCTCCACGGCCTCGCTCCAGTGCTGCGCGCTGGTGGCGCGGCCGCGGTATATCTCGGGCTGCAGCTTGTCGCGCAGCAGCAGCTTGCTGTAGGCTTTTTCGCGCTCCTGCGCCCAGCGGTTCTCCTGCGCCTCGGGCAGGCTGAAACAGGCGATATTGCGCAGGCCGGCCTCGATCAGGTGATCGTAGGCCAGCTTGATCAGCTTGAAATTGTCGGTTGCCACGTAGGGCACGCCGGCCGGGTAGTCGGCGGGATTCTCGTACGAGCCGCCGACGGCCACCAGCGGCACGCGCGCCGAGGCGAGCGCGCTGGCAACGTGCGGATCGTCGAAATCGGCAATGATGCCGTCGCCATGCCAGCCGTCGATGCCGGACAGGCGCAGCCGGAAGTCCTCTTCCAGGAACAGGTCCCACGCGGTGCGGGTACTGGCCAGGTAGCCGGCGATGCCGGTGATGACTTCACGGTCGAATATCTTGTTTGCGTTGAAAAGCAGCGCGATGCGATGCGTTCTCAGCATGTTGTTTGTCTCCCTTGCTCCGTTGCGGCGCCATTGTCATGATGGTCGAGGCACAACGGGCGAATCGTAGCATTCTGATTACAGCGTGCCACCACGGCAATTGTGAAAATCACCGGGCAGTATTGCGATTCTTGGCAAGGTTTGCAAGCCCGTTGATGCATCGGCATTTAACAATGTTTCCTAAAACCGGGGTCAGACCCCAATTTTGGCAACATTACGCAGCTTGCTATTTGACCGTCAGGCGGCGCCGCGCAGCCGTTCGAGCAGTTGCGCGTGCAGCGCGCGGTCGCCGCAGGCGACGATCGTGCCGCCGTGCTGGGCGTCGCCGCCATTCCAGGAGGTGACGACACCGCCGGCGCCCTCGATGATCGGGATCAGCGCCTGGATATCGAACGGCTTCAGGCCCGCTTCGACGACGGCATCGATATGGCCGCCCGCCAGCAGGCAGTAGGCATAGCAGTCGGCGCCGTAGCGCACCAGTTGGGCGTCGGCTGCGATCGCGTCGAAGGCGGCGCGCTGGGCGGGAACGCGGAAGAACTCCGGCCCGGTGGTCATCAGGCGCGCCGAACCCAGGTCCGCGCAAGGGCGTGTGCGCAGCGGTTCGCCGTTCAGCCAGGCGCCATCCGGCGAGCCAGCATAGAACTCCTGGGTGAATGGCTGGTACATCGCGCCCACGACCGGCCGGATGCCGTCGTTCAGCGCCACCAGCGTGCCCCACAGCGGCAGGCCGCAAATGAACGAGCGCGTGCCGTCCACCGGATCGAGCACCCAGTGATACGGGCTGCTGCCCTGTTGGTCGTCCTCCTCTTCGCCGACGATGCCATGCTCCGGGTAGCGGGCCCGGATCAGCTCGCGCATCGCCCGTTCGGCAGCCTTGTCGGCCACGGTTACCGGGTCGTAGGCGCCGGGTTCCTTGTTGTCGACATCGATGCGCTTGCGGAAGTGCGGCAGCGCGGCGGCGGCCGCCGCGTCGGCCAGTTTCCGGGCAAAGTCCAGGTATTCGTCGATCATGGGGAAATCCTTTCGATGCTATGTTGGCGCAGGTAGTCGGCCACGCGCTGGGCACGCGCCGGCAGCGGCCATTCGGCGCGGTGGATCAGCCACAGCGTATCGACCACCGGCGTGGCCGTGTCGATGACCTGGATGGCTTCCGGCCGCGCGAAGGCCCGCCGCGCATGGGTGGGGATGACGGTGAAGCCGAGCCCGCGGGCGACCGGCTCGAGGAACAGGCTGACCTGGTTGGAAAAGCCGCGCGACGGCACGCTGGCGATGCCGGGGTTGCCCGGGAAGACGCGGCTCAGCAGGCGGGTCGCCATCGCGTGCCCTTCCGGGTGGTCGATGAAGCCCAGCGCCTGCAGGTCGGCCCAGCGCCTGACCGGCACGCCTGCCGGCACCACCAGTTCCAGCGCTTCTTCGGCAAAACGGACGGCGGCCAGGCGCGGATCTTCCGGCTTCAGCGGGACGATGCCCAGGTCGTA